>JAEXXN010000184.1 GCA_023405875.1 Bacillota bacterium
CAGCAGCATCGATTATCTGCTGTACTCTATGAGTATTGGATGCAAAGGTTGCTACGATTATCCTGTTGCGCACACCTATAAATATTTTCTCAAAGGCTTCTCCAACTACCTTTTCGGACATGGTATAGCCTTCCCGTTCAGCATTGGTGCTGTCGCTCATCAGGAGGAGCACTCCGCCTTTGCCCAATTCAGCAAACCTATGAAGATCAATACGATTTCCCTGTATCGGCGTAAAGTCCACCTTGAAATCTCCGGTATGAACAACCACTCCGACAGGTGTATGTATAGCCAAAGCAAAAGCATCAGAGATACTGTGGCAGGAATTTATGAATTCCACCTTGAATGCTCCCAGCTGTATAGTCTGCCCCTGTTCAACCGTATGAAGTGTGGTATCCTGACGTATCCGGTGCTCTTCCAGCTTGTATTCCACCAGGCCCAGTGAAAGCCTTGAGCCGTAGACCGGAACATTGATATCCTTCAATACATAGGGCAGCCCCCCTATATGATCCTCATGACCGTGAGTTACAATAATTCCCCTGACCTTTTCGACATTTTTCTTTAAATAGGTAATGTCAGGCATTACCAGGTCAATACCCAGCATTTCGTCCTCCGGAAAAGCTATTCCGCAATCAACAATGATTATATCCTTACCGTATTCAAAGGCAGTAATATTTTTGCCGATCTCTCCCAGCCCTCCCAGAGGAATTATTTTTAATTTCTTTTTTGTGTTTGCCATTCAGTTCCTCAACTCTTTTCTGTTTTATAATGTCCCGAAGCTTCTTTTATTTTTAATAACTTTTGCATTTTGAGCTGTTTTTATTATGTATTTATTGAAACGCAGCAGCAGAAAATTTTTCGGTTGCAGAAAAATGTTCTTACCTTTCTCTCAGGCTGAGAAAGAAATAATACATCGGCTCAAGGGCTTTAAATCCCTCAGCTATATCATTGATCAATCCGGGAGAAAAAAGCCTGTCATCTATATTCCTGTTGCAGGTCAGATATATCTCCTTCCTTTGATACCATTCATTCATTTCCGGCGGCAGGCTGGGATTTATTATTCTTTTATATTTCTCACCTTCGAGAAGAAAGGTTGACTGCTTGTTGTAGAGAGAATATATCCTTTTGAAATCCTTATTTCCTTCATCAATCATAGCTCTAAGCTTGCACAGGGTTTCCACGGGGATGCTGTAAAAACCCATACCGAACCTGTAGTAGTCGGGAAACAATTCGAAAAAATAGACCGGCTCTGCCTTCCAATCCTGATATACTCTTTTGAAAGCAAGCCACATGTTTGACCTATAGGGGCTTTTGTCCTTTGAGAACCTTATATCACGGTTGATTCTCGATATGCATTTTGCCGGCTTTATTTCAAACAGCGAATCAATGGACAGCATTACAGGACCCAGCTCATTGGCCAACTCCTTCATAGGAGTTACCAGATACTCGCTATACCTGTCCCTGTTCTCCTCAAACCAAAGCTTGTTGTTATTTTCCTTCAGAGCCTCCAGGTAATTGATCGTATCAACAGAAAAACCGCTAAACACAAGCCATCCTCCCTCCATAAATATCCTTATAATTTGAGTATTCTATTTTATTTGCTTAAATCCTTCCTCAACATACCATTTCTTTCCTGGTATCAGCTCTAAAAAAGACTCCCTTCCATGCTTTTATACAATGGAAAAGGAGTCTAATTAAATGTTATGCAAACTATTTTTTATACAAGCCGTAGACTTTGCCTGCATCCAGGGTGAATAGCAAGCCTTTGCCCGGCTCATCAAGGTTCAGCTGTTTCCGGATTTCTTCTACGATTGCATTTGTAATACTGCTTTCAGATAGTATCATTATAACCTCTTTTTCCGGTTCTATTGCCATGGAAAACAGCATATGAGTTTCATGGAGTCCAGCCCCTCTTGCATTTATTATTGTAGCGCCTGTTGAGCCGGCCGCTGTTGCAGCATCCACAACGGCTTCAGCATTACCTTTGTCTACTACTGTAAAAATTGCCTTATACATAGCGTTTTCAACACCCCTGCTTTCTCTAACATTAAAATTGCAATCTCTCGCGCCGCACAAACCCGAAAGGGAAAAAGCAAATGCTATGCCGTGATTCGGTTTATGCAATTCCAATTCTTCGTCGAGTACTTCAAGCGCTTTGTGTGCTATATCCTTTTCCGCTATCAGCAATACTATTTCCTTCCGGTATTCATTCAAGGCCAGCATCTCCAGCAGCGGACTCTTTATTGTCCCTTTGCCCAAGAATATAGTAGCACCTGTGATTCCGTTCTGTTTGGCAATTCTGGTCACCTTACTTGCTGTTCCGTTGTTTACAACCAGGCAAGCTAATTCAAATTCTTCTGTTTCAATATTTGTTCCCATTCATTTACACTCCTTCTTTAGCAGACTTGAGCTTGAATATAAGCCCCAAGGTCTGCAAAGCGATTATCGGGGTAAGTGCCACCATGGCAATCATGCCGAAGCCGTCGACCAATATATTGGCACTTGCAATTGACTCTGCCGCCCCGTTGGCAAATGCGAGAATAAAAGTTGCAGTCATCGGTCCGGAGGCAACACCCCCTGAATCAAAGGCCATTCCAACAAACAGCTTCGGCACAATATATGCCATTCCTATCGAAATAATATAACCAGGCAAAAGATAATGCCATAATTGTATTCCTGGCACGATTATCCGTATCATCGAAAGGCCGACGGCGAAGCCGACACCGATCGAAAGTGCAACTAATACGATCCTTCTTTTTACATATCCGCTGGTAATATCCTCTATCTGATGCGTAAGTACATATACTGCCGGCTCAGCCAGGACCGTCACCATCCCCAATATAAAGCCTACAATTATCAGAAAGGATTTGTTTTCCAGGGCGGCAACCTGATAGCCAACCATACTTCCCACATCCATAAAGCCTGCATTTACCCCTGAAAGGAACAGTGTTAAGCCTACAAAGGTATATACTAAGCCTTTCAATATTTTTAAATAAGCCTTTTTTGTCAATTTAAAAGAAAGCTTGTTAAATATTATAAACAAAACCAGCATAGGTACCAGCGCGATAAAAATCTCAAACATTACGACCGGTATCTCATGCAGAAACGGACCAAATATAGAGTCTGATATAAATATATCCTTCTCCAGGCTGCCGGTTATTTTATCTGATTTTGTTAGTATGCTCATTATTATAACTGATAATATAGCACCTGTCGATGCTACAGCAACTAATCCGAAGCTATCCTTTTCGGATGCTTTCCCATCCTTTTTCAATGAGGAAACACCGACTGCCAGAGCCAGGATAAAGGGAACGGTCATTGCTCCCGTAGTAGCACCTGATGCATCAAAGGATATTGCAAGGAATTCCGAGGATGTAAAAAAAGATAATATAAAGATAATGAAATATATTACGGTAAGCAATTTATATAAAGGCTTATTGAATACTATTCTGAACATACCGATAGTAAGCATGACCGCAATCCCTATAGATACTACAACTACTATACTCAGCTTGGATATGACCCCTGATGTAACGCCGTCTATCTGCCCTGCCAGTATATGAAGATCAGGTTCGGCAATTGAAATAAGAAATCCCAATATCAAACCTCCGACACCGACGATCCATATTTTATTACTTTTTGTAAGTGAAGCCCCCATCAAAGTTCCGATCGGCGTGACACCGATATCGACTCCAAATAGAAAAATAGATAATCCGGCAATTACAGATATGGCGCCAATAATGAATCTTAATAAAAGAGTTGTTTCGATAGGTGTGATCGTAAAGTTCAAAATCAATACAATGATCGTTATTGGTAGGACAGCAAATAGAACTTCTTTGACTTTTTCAATGAGAACGGTCAATAATCATCAGCTTCCTTTCATAATTATATTTATTCCAAAAGTATTCCGAGAAAAAAATTCTAACTTCCCCCTCTCAAGATCAAGTTGGAAAATTCAGGTGCTTTTATCAAAAAAAGCCTATACTATAATTTTAAAGTAAAAGTTAGCATTAGTAAAATATTTTGCATAATTTCCTTTAAGTAATTTTTTCTAGCTCCCGGCATATGTATATTCTCAATAAAAGAAGAGAGTCAAAGCTCTCTTCTTTTATTGATCTCTATATTGAGTGATCTTCATATATTGTCTTACTATATTTGCCTTTGTGGAATATAATCGGTTTTCCAGCTTGCCCAGCTCTGCCAGGCTGCTTTCCAGCTCCTGTCCGGTTATCAGGCCCAACTGCAGCTTTATCCTGTTATCAGAAACCTCAAGCTTTGCATCCTCCAGCTCCTCTTTCTCATCTTCATAGGTAAGATACAGATCCGTAAGGCTGTCATACTGGTCTTTGACAGAGTCCTCCAGCTCCTCCAGCTTTTCATTATAGCTGTACTCTGCATCATCAAAGGCTTTATCTGCATTATAAAGCATATCGTCAAACCTTTCTTCCACACTATCTGCAAGATTGCCTTTATATACTACATAATAGTCGAACTTCTCCTGTACCAGCTCCAGTTCGTATTTCGCCAGTTTATATTGTTCCGCTGAATTTAAGTAGGTTAAATTATTTTTCAAATTGTCCTCTTTAATTTCATCCAGGGTAATACCGCTTATATCCGGTATACTGATTGAAGTGTCCAGCCTGGTAGTTGACAGATCCAGCTCCTGGCCGATACTGTTGCCGAGCTGCAAAACACATTTCTCCAATTCCAGTACCGCTTTGTTATAGGCAGCCTTGGAAGAAGCCAATTCCTCCTGAGCCTGATTAAGAGAGCTCCGTGTGATCAGATCAAGCTCATACTTGAATTGCGCTATGTCCAGGCTCTTTTTCTTCTGCTCCATATCTCGTTCCGAATCGGTAACTGAATTTTGAGCTTCTATTACTGTGTAAAAATAGTCGGTAACTTCATAATCTGAAGTTCGTTTGAGGTCCTCCTTGCTGAGTACCGCTTTATGCACACTGTAAGCTGCGTTTTCAAGCTGTACCCGGTATGAAATCTGAGCTGAAGACTTTTCAGCAGCAGTGCCTTTACCCGTAGCCCCTGAGCTGTCTTCATTCAGTTCATCATATTCTTCCTGAGCTTCGTTAATATAGCTGTCCTGCGAGCGATACTGCACATTATTCTTAAGTGCCAGTGCCCTTGCCTCCTCAAGTGTCAGGAGCTTATACCCCGCCGTATCTGCGAATGCTGCAAAACTGCCAAATACTGCTGCTGCACAAAGCGTGGCAGACAGTACCAAACATAGTTTTTTCATCACTTTTCCTCCAGGTTCATAAATTATCTATTCAGCCCTCAAAGCTTCTATAGGGTTAAGACTGGCTGCCTTATATGCCGGGAACAGTCCGAAGGTAACGCCTACCCCCAGAGAAATTCCGAAGGAAATCATAATCCATGGTATAGAATACACTTCAGGTACAAGCTCGAATCCCCCAATTATAAAATGTATTATTGATAATCCTATGGTCACCCCTAGTACGCCCCCGAAGCCTGTCAATATAATAGCTTCAATAAGAAATTGAACCATTATATTCCTTTTCTTGGCTCCTATTGCCTTTCTAATTCCAATCTCCCTTGTTCTTTCGGTAACAGAAACCAGCATTATATTCATTATACCTATACCGCCTACCACAAGTGAAATAGCCGCAATTCCTGCAAGAACAGCAGTCATGGTACCGGTCATACTGTCAAGATTGGAAAGCATCTCTGCCTGGTTGAAAACCCTGAAGGCATCTGAATTCTTATAAGTTTTTGTAAGAAATTCATTCAATTTTGTCATTGCGCTTTCCACTGTATCAGGACTTGCCGCCTGTATGGCAAAATTCCTGATCGCCCCCGAACTAAAGAGCCGCTGAGCTACAGTAACGGGAATTATCACTATATCATCCGCTCCGTCATCCTGACTGTCGTCCTTTTCTTCCAGCACTCCCACTACAGTAAACAATTGTCCGTTAATTTTAATTTTTTCCCCCAAAGGATTTTTTCCTTCAAATATATCATTGACAACTGCTGTACCAACTACAGCTACCTTCTGCATACTGTCAAGGTCATTCTGACTCAGGAACCGTCCTTGCTGTGCTCCAACGCTCTTTATTATCTGGTAGTCCTGACTTGTACCGAGAACATTTGTTTCCCTGTTATTGATTCCGTACTTCACTGTGGCTGTGGAGTTGGATTGTGGAGCTACTGCCAGAATATCTGCGCTATTTTCCTCGGAAAACTTTTTTATTTGTTCATATGTAACATTCCTGTTGCTGTTTCTACCCATTATATTGACCTGAATAAGATTGGTACCCATACTTGATATTGTGTCTGTTATACTCTTTGTACTGCCCTGGGCAAAGCCAACTGCTGCAATAACAGAGGATACCCCTATTATAACTCCCAGCATGGTGAGAAAGGAACGCACCTTATTACTACGGATGCTCTTTATTGCCATTTTATATGCTTGAATAAAACCCATCTATCCCACCACCCTGTCCTCGTTGATTTGTCCATCCTGTATTCTTACTACTCTTTTAGCCTGCATCGCAATATCATTGTCATGGGTTATCAGCACTATTGTATTTCCCTTTGCATGCAAGTCCTTAAGCATACGCATTATATCCTTACCCGACTTTGAATCCAGGTTTCCAGTAGGCTCATCTGCCAGTATCATAGGCGGATTTCCTACCAGTGCTCTTGCTATGGCGACACGCTGCTGCTGTCCGCCGGAAAGCTCCGTCGGCCTGTGATGGAGCCTATCTCCCATACCAACCATATTCAATGCTTCTGCTGACCTTTCATAACGTTCCTTGGTAGGTACCCCCTGATATATCAGGGGAAGCTCAACATTTTCTACTGCATTAAGCTTTTGAAGCAAATTGAAGCCTTGAAATATGAAGCCGATCTTATGATTTCGTATGTTTGCAAGTTGATCATCGTTCAAACCGTTTACTTCCATGCCGTCCAGGTAGTATTCTCCGGAGGTAGGCACATCAAGACATCCGATCATATTCATTAAAGTAGACTTTCCTGAGCCGGAGGGTCCGATAATTGAAACAAATTCATGCTGTTTTATGTTCAAGCTTATACCGTCTAACGCCTTGACCTCTACATCGCCGATTCGATATATTTTACTCAAATTGTTTATCTCTATCATGGATTTGCTCCCCCTAATTATTCCTCTGCTGAACTCTGAAATTACCGCCACCGCCGCCACCTGGTTGACCGCCCATTGGAATTGCCATTCCGCCAGGCTGCATTTGACGATTATCATTACTATTTGCAGAAGATGTTACGACTACTGCTTCTCCCTCTTTTAGTCCACTTAATATTTCTATATAGTCTTCATTACTTATACCTGTCGTGATTTCTCTCATCTCTATTTTCTGCTCTGTGTTTTGCTGTTTATTTGCATCAGTATTTGCATCAGTATTTGCTTCGGTGTTTGCGTTGGCGTTTTGGCTTCTGCCGCTTCTGCCTCCTCCGCTTACAACGCTTACGTAGCTTTTGCCGTTTCTTTTCTGAACTGCATCGACAGGGACATAAAGTGTGTCTATCTTCTCATTTACAATTATTTCTGCGTTTGCATTCATACTGCCTTTTAATGCTTTATTTTCTTCTATTTGAATAGTTACCGGATATGTAGATACTCCGTTGGAGGAGGTGCCCTCCACCGCAATCTTTGTTACAGCTCCTTTAAGCGGTGCATCAGTAGTTTCGGCAAGGGCATCGATTGTAATCTTGGCGTTCTGTCCTACCTGAATTTTTGCTATATCCAGTTCATCAACATTTATACTGAACTCCATAGTATCATAATTTGCAACGTTCCCCAGAATATCACCCTGCTTTATACTATTGCCCTGCTCGATATCATTCAGAGTTATTGTTCCATCATAAGGTGCATAAATCTTATAGTCCAAAAGCGTTTCTTCTGCAGTCTGCAACTGCAAAGTTAAATCCTCAAGCTTTAAATCACTTGTCTGAACAGCAATCTGCAGATCTTCATTATTGAGCTCGGCCAGTATATCACCCTTCTTAACATTCTGGCCATTTTCCACATTAAGCTTGTTCAGCTTCCCGCCGGATTCTGCTTTAACTATTATACTCTTGAAATAGCTTAAATTATTGCTGTTCATACTGTTTAATTCAGTTCCATCTATATTGATTATTATATTTGCAACCATATCTTCTGTAAGAGAGCTGGAATTATTAATTGTTACTCCCACATTGTATACTTCATTCCCGTCATTGGTAGTATAGCTTGGAGTGCTTATGCTTGATATGCTCCCGGTGACTTTATGAAGCTCATCTCTTGTTGTATCATAAGCATTAACGGTAACCTCCTGACCCACTGCCAATTTATTTCTATATGTATTATTGAAGGAACCTAATAGCTTCAGCTTTGATTTGTCAGTGATAGTCAGTAATGTTCCATTACTTGAAAGGGTGTCTCCCTCTTTAGCCTGAATTTCATGAACCTCTCCATCTATAGGCGCAACTACTGTAGATCCCATAAGATTCTTTACATCATTATCATGTGAAAGCTTTGATTGTGCAATGCTGTTTTGCAGTTGCTTTATTTTAAGCTGTGTATCCTTATCATCTATTTCAAAAATCAGATCACCTGCTTTGACCTTGTCTCCATCCTTGAAATATATCTTTGTCAGAGTCCCATTAACATTGGAAGTAAAATTATATTTTGTTGATGAGCTTATTGGTGCCGACCCCGATATTACTACGCTAAGGTCTCCCTTTGTCACTACCGCCGTTGCTTGCCTGGTAGTATTTGCTGCCGCTTTCCTTGAGTTGGAAAAATTAACGGCAACTATTGCTATTGCAGCAATAAGAAATATAATAGCAGCAATTATTATTAACTTCTTTTTGGATACTTTACGCAAAGGCTTGCTGCCTACACTTGTGTTTAAATTCATTATTAATGTAACCCCCTTGTATTTGTAGTGATAATAATACATCATTTTATTACATTTCTAATTCTATAACTTTTAGCATTGGAAAATCTCCGCAAAATTGTGGCAAAATTATGATATGAAAAATACGCTCCTGTTTTATTTACTATTTTACCATAGTATCCAACATTTGGAGCGTATTTTGCTTGTTTTGGTCTATTTCCCAACTTTTTTATCTATAAAATATCCATACTGCTGCGGAACTTTTTTAAAATATCCATTTTTAATTGCATTTCCGTTAATCTTCAGGCTGCATATAGAATTCCCTATCGTTTCTTTCAGCTTTTCAGCTTTGGATATATTGGCAATGTTCTCCCGGACAGCGTCATATATCAGTGTATTAAAGCCAGCTTTCAATTGCTCCAGCTCTGCATCACTTTCAACATTTCGGTTAACAGGAGTTCCTTCAGAAATCTTTTTTAATCTGTCAATATTCCCCTGCTGTCTTTTCACCAGCTTTCCAAGCAATTTTATATCACCGGCTTCTATTGCCTCCTTCTGCATGCGAAAATTCCCATTTATCCTGGCAGCTGACTCAAGCTTTGATTTTAGGCTTTCCTTATATTTTCCTCTATCCATACCGGTCTACCCTAGTATGGACTGCAAAGCGCTGAGCTGTGAATTCATATTGCTGATATAAGTTTCCATTGAGGTAAACTTTGAATAATAATAAGCTTCTTTATCCTCCAGCTTATTGAGCATTTCATCTATTGCATCCTCCAAAGAATCAAGTTCGTTATAAATTGAATTGCTGTATTCTGTGGTATCGCCCTCCATACCTGCCTTTTCCAGGAGCAAGCCCTTATTGCCCGAAGAATTTCTATAAGTAGATATATTATCCTGCAATATATCATACAGCTTATAGGCCAGACCCTCCTCAGCAGTTCTCACCGCCCTTTCTTCTCCGTTCAGTGTACGGGCAGTGATTGTACCCGGATAGGTGGCCGATTGCTGTGCAAACAGATTCATCACCAGATCCGGATCGCTTTGAATAGCTTTCCGCAAGGTATCCTCATTAATTTCCAGCTTCCCTTTTTCACCATAATCACTGGAAGTAGTTATCCCAATATTATACAGGCTCTTTGACACTCCGCTTACCGAGCTGTACAATGCAGCACGCATATTTGACAGCAGGTTTTCCAGGATTGAGTCATTTTCCAGCAACCCCACCTTTGCCTTGGCTTCCCAGGCTTCTATCTCGTCCTCCGACATCTCCTCCTTCTGAGCGCTGGTAAGCGGAGGATAGTCTCTGTCATAGTCTTCGCTTATTTTGCTGTTTATTGTGGCTATCAATGTGTTGTAATCATTTACAAAGCCTTCAAGCATATCGTATATACTGTCTGTGTCAAGAGCTATTGAAACTGACACCTCCGCATCGGATTCTGCTAGTATATCATAGGTTACATCGTTAATTACTATTGAATTGCTGCTCCTGGTGATTTTTTCACCGTCAAGATATATTACAGCATCTTCTCCTGCAGTATAATTTGAAAGTATTCCTGTGCTGCCGATGAAGTTGCTGTCCGTTTCAGATATGCTGATCCTGTTACCTGCCCCGGTTTTATTTGAAGTGATAGAGAAAGCATCAGCGGTAGTACTGTATTTCATGGTCACCCCGGCATCTGAGTTGTTTATTTCTGTCATCATGTCGCTTAAGGTATCAGTTCTGTCAAACTCAAAAGCTATGCCATTAATTGTAAGGTTTATTTTACCCTCAGAGTCAAAGTTAAATGGATTATCCAGCTTTTCTGAAATTGCCTCCAGAGTATCAGAGGTTCTTATTCTGTTGCTTAGATTATCTTCGTTTGAAAAACCCAGGCTGGCCAATGCATTGTCAGTACCGCCGCTGATTGTAATATTGCTCGCTCCGCTGTCTGCAACAGCGGATATTACCAAATAACCGCTGCTGTCTTCGGTTACTGATACCTTGCCGCTGCCGACAGTATCATCAATAATATCCTGAAGGTCCTCAACATTTGTCACACTTGAATCAATAGTAACAGTAAATTCTTCTCCGTCCAAATTCAGTACAAAAGCCTTGCCGGCAGCTGAAGTATAGTCTGCCGCTGCGGATGCTGTGATATCCTTTGATATACCTGTGCCGCTCTTATAAACTGCCGGGGTTGCAAGATTACTTACTGTAATAGTATGGTTCTCTGCGCTGCTGCTGGCGCCTGGGGTAACCTTCACAATCGAGCTGTTGCTCGAGGTTGCTGAAAAATTTTTATAGGTGGATTGGGAAAAAAGGCAGCTATTCTTATTAAGAATATTGAAATACTAATCGCAAAAAACTCTCAATGCGCTTGATATTTCCTGATAAGCCTCCTGCCTCCATTCTGCCAGCTGCTTTTTCTGATATAGCTTATTAAGGGGGATCCTTTCAACCTCCATCAGATCCTCTATCATGGCTTCGGTATCTATACCGCTGGCCAATCCGGTTATTCTGCTGGTACTTGAGCTTATACTGTTTATTGTACTCATTTGTTGACACCTCCATCTAACCTATAAAGTCGAGAAGACTGTTCATAATTACTTTGGCTCCCACTGAAAGTGAAGCATTGTATACGGTATTTGCTGCAGATAAATTTATAGCCGCTTCAGCATAATCCGTATCTTCATTTTTGCTTAGCAATGCTGTAAAGGTAACATAGTTACTGGACAGCCGGCTTTGAACAAGCTCTATATAGCTTGTTTTTGCACCCAGACCCGTCCTTGCATTTAGTATTCTGCTGGAATCTTCGGCTAAATCGTCCAATAAACCGGTAATGCTCAGATCATGAGTTTCGATTGTAACCGATTCGGGAGGACCTTCAGAATATACTGCAGTTTTATAACTTGTTTCTCCTGCCAATGCCATCTCAAGCTTTGCCAGAGTATCAAAAATGCTGCTGCCTTCTTGACCGAATATTTCATTTCCTTCAGCATTTATGCACACTTTGTTTGACTGTCCAACCTTATAAAACATACCCTGTTTTTCTGCAGCGCCGGTCACACTATCAGCGTAGTTATTTTTAACAAATTCTTCGATATCTGCATCTGAAACTGAAGCTGATATGGCTCCGCCAAGTGATAAATAGCTTCCTCTGTAGGTTATCATATCGCCAATTAAGGTTGTAACCACCTCCAGGGGAGCTTTATCAGTGTCAAAGCCTGCAAAAACATACCTGCCGTTGTAGCTGGAATTGCCAAGGTCAATAATCCCATTTTTAAGCTCGGTTATTTCTGCTTTTATAGCAGCAAGATCCTCCTCACTATAGGTTCCATTAGCAGCCTGGGTAGTTAATTCGTCAATATCCGTTACTGCTTCTCCCAGGCTTTTCAGCGCCGAATCGCAAAATTCCAGCCAGGATACCGCATCTTCTGCATTTTTTTGCATCTGCTCAACTTCAGAAACATAATTGCGCATTTTTAATATTCTTGCAGCTTTTACAGGGTCATCCGAAGCCGCTTGCAGCTGCGTCCCTGAAGTTATCTGCGTCTGTGCCTTTTCAAGCTTTGTAAGGTTATTGTTTATGCCCCAAAGCATATTTTTAATGAGCATACCATTAGTAATCCGCATTTTATACCTCCATTTCCTTTAGCCGGCTCCCATATTGTTGATGGTTACATCCAGCAGTTCATCCAGCACGCTTATCATTTTAGCTGCAGCATTATAAGTCTGCTGGAATTTAATAAGATTTGCCGTTTCCTCATCTAAAGATACCCCTGAGACCGAAAGCCTTTTGGTATCGATGGCGTTTAATATGCTTTGGTGATTATCCAGCATACGTGAAGCAAAGCTTGAGCAAACTCCCATATTTGAGACTATTGTATTAATAAAGTCTTGGGGCATTCCTTCTTTAAACACACTATTATCACTGAACATAGCCAACAATACAGAGGCATTTTCCCCATTTCCCGCTCCTCCCCCTGACGAAGCTGCCGCAATTTTGTTCTCATCCTTCTCTACATCTGAGGAAACTGAGATATTTGAAGCAGTAATACTCTCATATCTTGAATCAGTATCAGCTCCGGCTGCCATAAATTCCTCGGAACTCATACCGTCATAGGTAAAGAATCTGGTTCCGGTATCTCCCTTCAAGTCTGTACCATCAGCATGCCCGCTGCAGTGTTTGGTGCCGTCGGCATATATACCTTCGTTAAAGGCCTTTGCCAGAGTCTGGGCGAAGGTGTCCAGCATATTCATATAATAGGGTATACCTTTGTATTCACCGTTTTCACCATTGCCATCACGCAAATCCAAATATGCCTTAATTTCTCCGCCTTCAAGTTTGACATCCTTGCCAGTATTCTGCCATCTTATTCCATACATGCCGTCACTGTCTGAACCAGCATTAAGCTCATAGCACTCAAGCTCATTTACCTTGAAGTGACTGACCAGTGCCTGGCCGTTTATAGTTACCTGAAATCTCAGATCTTCATTGCCATTGGGCAGTGTTCCGGCAGACACCTCGTTTACTTCTATATCCGCAAGAGTTGAAAGCTTGTCCACCAGCAAGGTTCTTCGATCTCTCAAATCATTTGCCGCAGCGCCATTGAGCTCTGCCTTGTAAATCTGCTCATTTAAGTCACATATCTGTTTTGCCAATGAGTTTACCTGATTGACTTTAATTTTTATGATGCTGTTGTAGTCCTCCTGTATCGCTGACAGGTTACTTGCTGCATTATTCAGGTACAGGCAAAGCGACGCGCCGTTTTGTACCATGGTTGTCCTTATTTCAGAGCTTTCAGGGTCTTTATTCAACTCCTCCAGTGAAGAAATGAATTTGGACAATACCCCGCCTAAGCCATCCGATGAGGTTTCATCCATGATCGATTCCAATTCACTCAGCGAATTGCTTTTAATGTTCCACTCACCGTAATTGGCATTTTGATACCAGTACCTTTTATCCAGAAACAAATCCCTTATCCTTTTCACCTCGGTGGTATCTACACCCGTACCGACCATGCCCCAGGTGCCGTTGACCTTTAGGGGTGCGGACGCTTGCTGGTAGGTTACCTGTCTTGAGTAACCTTCTGTATCGGCA
>JAEXXN010000189.1 GCA_023405875.1 Bacillota bacterium
GGCTGAAGCAGAGTGTAAAGGCTTTGAGATCATCAGATGGAGATCTCCTGCACCGGGCCTGACAGAGACTTTTCAGAGCACCTGTGACCGCTTTGGTATCAAGAGGCTGGGCTTTGAAAAAAGCAAAGTATCCTTTGAATTGTATGAAAAGCTGTCCGGTAATATGAAGGAAATCGAGCTAGTGCCAACCACAGGACTGGTTGAGTCCATAAGATATGTCAAGGATGCTGGGGAAGCGGAGTGCATAAGGAAAGCCGCAAGCATTGCGGATGAGTCATTTTCAGAGATACTTAATTATATAAAAGTGGGAGTTACCGAAAAGGATATAGAAAGAGAGCTTCAGTATCTGATCAAGAAAAAAGGTGCTGAGGATATAGGCTTTCCGATAATAGTGGCGTCAGGTAAAAGAAGCTCCCTTCCCCATGCAATTCCTTCGGACAGGAAGATTGAAAAAGGTGATTTTGTCACCCTGGATTTTGGTGCAATGTACAATGGCTACAGGTCTGATATGACGAGAACCGTTGTTGTCGGTGAAGCCGATGAAAAGCAGGTCGAGATATACAATATCGTCAAAGCGGCGCAGCAAAAGGGAGTAAGTGCAATTAAAGCGGGAGTTTCAGGCAAGGTGCCTGATGACTGTGCCCGCGGGCATATAAGGGCTGCAGGCTATGGAGACTTTTTCGGACATGGATTGGGACATGGGGTAGGACTGGATATTCATGAAGAGCCCTTTATGTCTTCCAGTTGTGAAAGGACCCTGGAAGAAGGAAATATCATAACTGTTGAGCCGGGTATTTATCTGCCCGATTGGGGCGGGGTAAGAATAGAAGACACAGTGCTGGTAAAGGCCGAGGGGGTAGAAATACTTACCGGGTCGTCAAAGGAGCTTATTGTGTTGAAGTAGGCTTGGAGAAGGATGAACAGGCAATAGCCGTCATTATATTAAAATTAGGGGGAATAGAAATGAAGAAAAGGCACCTGACAATAGCAGCTATGCTATTGGTGGTATTGATGATCGGGTCAATGCTGACCGGTTGCGGGCCTAAAGAACAGCCGGCATCTGCGCCTGCGGAAAGCACAGGCGATGCGGCGAAAACAGCGGCTCAAAATACGCTGACCTTTACACTGACATCAGTACCCTCCATTGACCAGCAGCTTTCCAACTCAATACCTTCTGGCAATGTAATCAAGGGTTTTGGTGAAGGACTCATAAGAACCTTTGAAGGAGAAACCAAGCCGGGTATGGCAGAGTCCTGGGATGTATCGGCAGACGGACTTACTTATACCTTCCATCTGAGGGATGCAAAATGGAGCGATGGATCTGCTGTAACAGCAAAGGATTTTGAATATGCGATAATAAGGCTGCTTGATCCTGCGAATGCAGCTTCATACTCCTTTGCGGGGTATATGATCCAGAATGCGGCTGAATTCAACTCGGGCAAGATTACTGATGCTTCACAGGTCGGAGTCAAGGCAATTGATGACAAGACATTGGAAATTAAGCTGGTAAATCCTACTTCGTATTTTGTTTCTACCCTGGACCTTTCATGCTTCTATCCGGTCAAAAAGGAATTCGTTGAAAAGCATGGTGTAGAGTATGCAACTTCAGCTGACAAGATACTCAGCAACGGTCCTTTTATCCTCAAGGACTGGAAGCATGAACAGGAAATAGTGCTTGAGAAAAACCCAAATTACTGGGACAAAGACAATATAAAGCTGGAAACTGTAAAAATACTTCTGGTAAGCGATCCGAATACGGCGCTCGGGATGTATGAAAACGACGAGATAGATTTTTGTGATGTACCTACGGCTCTGGTTGAGAAATACCAGGCAGACGGCACTGCAAAGGTATACATGAGCGGAGCCGACGACTGGATGAGGATAAATTTCAAGCGCACAGAAAAACCCTGGCTTCAGAATGTCAATTTCAGAAAAGCCCTCAACTATGCAATAGACAGGGAAAATTACGTAAAAACTGCCACCAAGGGACTGTTCTTCCCGGCAACCCGTCTGGTACTTCCTATCGTGGCAGGGGTAAACGGCTATTACTGTGAGGAATACCCGATAAACATCTATCCTTCAAAGGCTGACACCACAAAGGCAAAGGAATATCTTGACAAGGCGATGAAGGAGCTGAACATAACCGATCCCAAGCAAATCACAGTGGAGTACACCATCTCCGATGACGATGCCACCAAGCTTATGGCAGAAGTGCTCCAGGACCAGATAAATACCAATCTGGGTATAAACTTTAAGATAAATATGGTTACATACAAGCAGAAGCTTGCCAACGATGTAAAGGGAGACTTCGACCTTATTTACAACGGCTGGGGCCCGGACTACAATGATCCTATGACCTATCTTGAGCTCTGGGAAAGCACAAATTCTCAGAACGGCGGCAAATACAGCAATGCTGAATTTGACAGGCTGATTGCGGCAGCAAGAATAGAAACGGACAAGACAAAGAGAATGGAAATGTTCCATCAGGCAGAAACCATATTGCTGGAGGATGCCGGCTTTGTACCGCTTCAGTTCAGGCAGAGAGCTTGGCTTTCAAAGGATAACCTGAAGGGACTGTCCAGATTCTTCATAGGCGCAGATACAGACTTTGTCTATGCTTACTTTGAATAATAGCCGGTATAAATAAAAGACAATTGTAACAGTTAGATTATGAAGGTATATGTTTTCTGCATATACCTTCATAATTGGTGAAAAGTGAGGGTTTTATGACTAAATATATATTAAAAAGATTTTTAATATCGTTGTTGACGGTATGGGTACTGGTAAGCGCTGTATTCATATTGGTCAGAATATTACCCGGAGACCCTTTTACAAGCGAGAAGACCACACCCGAAATAAAAGCAAATATGATGAAATATTATGGATTTGACAAACCGCTGCATGTACAATATGTGAAATATATAGCCAATCTTCTCAGGGGAGATCTGGGTACATCACTGAAATACCATAACATGAGGGTAAACGACATAATCGCCCAGTCCTTTCCTTACTCGGCAGACCTTGGACTAAGGGCCCTTGTCTTTGCAGTGGTCGTGGGGCTGACCCTGGGAATAAATGCAGCGTTGAACATGGGCAGATTCTGGGATTTCTTCTGTATAGTGGTAGCAATAATAGGGGTATCTGTTCCTGATTTCATACTCGGTTCATTGCTGCAGTACGTGTTTGCTCTGAAGCTGAAGTGGCTGCCTGTGGCGAGGTGGATGGGCTTCAGGTATACCATACTTCCCGTTTTCGGCCTCAGCCTGTACACAGTAGCACTTATAACCAGGCTTATGAGGGTAAGCATGCTTGAGGTGATAAACCAGGATTATATCACCACTGCGGAAGCCAAAGGGCTGTCGACCTTTGAGGTGGTATGGAGGCATCAGATAAGAAACGCCATACTCCCTGTGGTAACGGTAATGGGCCCCATTACAGCCGCGGTACTTACCGGGACCTTTGTAATAGAGATGATATTCGCAGTGCCCGGTATGGGAAAGTTTTATGTGCAGGGGATACACGATCTGGATTATTCCTTGATTCTTGGTATGACGGTCTTTTATGGGGTTTTCCTGGTTGCGGCCAATTTCATTGTTGATATCATATATGGATTTGTAGACCCCAGAATAAGAATTACAGGAAAGTAAGGTGAGGAATATGACGGAAAAATCACTGGTAATAGATTTTGATGACAGCAGCC
>JAEXXN010000223.1 GCA_023405875.1 Bacillota bacterium
GTCCAGGGCTGAGCTGGACGTGAAGCGGTATGGCGTCATTGTGAGGAGCGGCTACAGGACGGGCTTGCTGCTTCCCAATCTGGAGGGTGTGGATTCGGTTGATTACCAGGTGGATATCGCGCTTCAGAAGGCAGGTATCAGAAGCGGTGAGGCTTATGAGCTGGAACGCTTTGAGGTCATAAGGCATTATTAAGCATATGGAGTGGGTGGATTTGGCTGGGTTAAAGGAAGCAATGCACTATGAAAGGCTTGAGGATAATAAGGTAAGCTGCGGCCTTTGTCCCCACGGGTGTATTATCACACCGGGGAATTGGGGCATATGCAGGGTCAGGAACAACATTGAAGGAACCTTGTATACGCACAATTACGGAAGGCTGTCGGCAGTGGCAATGGACCCTGTTGAAAAAAAGCCTCTTTATCATTATTATCCCGGAAAGTACCTGCTTTCCGTGGGTACGGTAGGCTGCAATTTCAGGTGCAGTTTTTGCCAGAATCATCATATTGCACAGCGGGGGGCAGAGAAGGAGGCTGGAGCGGGGGAGCTGTATGAAGCCTCAGAAAGCTATCTGCTGAGCCTGTGCAGGCAGGAAGAGGAATGTGTAGGTATCGCATATACCTATAATGAGCCCTCTGTCTGGTATGAGTATGTGTTGGACACCGCGAGATATTTCAGGGAAAAGGGCTATAAAAATGTTCTGGTGACCAACGGCTATATCGGCGAAAAGGCACTGTCCGAGCTTCTTCCTTATATAGATGCCATGAATATTGATGTAAAGGCCTTCCGGGAGGATTATTACAGGGAGATCTGCGGAGGAAGCCTGGAGCATGTAAAAAGCACGGTGCTGTCGGCAGCGGCACAATGCCATGTTGAGGTCACCACACTGGTTGTTCCCGGCCTTAACGACAGTGAGGCTGAGATGGAGGAGCTGGCAGAATGGCTGGCATCCGTTAAGTCCTCAATTCCTCTCCATCTGTCCCGTTATTTCCCAATGTACAGGATGAAGGAGGCGCCCACACCGGCAGAGACTCTCAGAACATTGAAAAAGGTAGCTGCCGCAAGCCTTGAATATGTGTACATAGGTAATCTTCACAGCGAGGATACAAATACCTATTGCCCTGAGTGCGGAGCCCTTCTTGTAAGAAGAGGAGTAGGGACATTCATCGAGCATCTGGAGGAAGGAAGCTGCTCAAAATGCGGCAAAGAGATAGCTATTAAAGGGATATAGTGGTACAATAGTAAAAAGTGCAGCAAAGTTGTGCAGCAAATGCACACATGGGAGGCGGATATTATGAATTTCTTTATTCAGATGAGGGAAAGCGTTATTGATTTCAGATTTTACAAAAGTATAAAGGACAATAAATTCAGCAGGAGCTTTGTATATCTGCTGCTGCTTTTTCTCATAATTTACTGTATAAACGGAACCAGGACGTTTATAGCAACCAGAATAGGAGTAGATGAGCTTGTCTCAGGAATAAACACCAATATTCCCGAGTTCAGGCTGGAAAACGGGGAATTCAGCTTTGCAGGCGAGATGCCTTACTATATAAGCAGCAGTACTGACGAAGCCTTTGTAATCGATACAACGGGGCAAGTGGATGAAAGCATATTGAGGGACGTATCCAGCGGGTTACTTATTACCAAAGACACGGTATATGCCAAAAGAAGCGATATTGAGACAAGGGAATTCAGCCTGACGGAATTGAAAGGCATCACCCTTACCAAACAGAAGGTGCTGGAGTTTCTGCCCAAGATAAGCTGGATAGTGCTTATTTTTATTGCTTTCGGCTTTATCTTTGTATTGGGCTGGAAGCTGCTTAATGCTGTAATACTGGCATTACTGGGGCTTGTTGTCAATTCCGTGCTGAAAGGAAGCCTTAAATACAAAAATATGCTGAATATAAGCATATATGCCCTTACCCTTCCAATGCTGCTGCAGCTTGCAGTAAACCTTTACGGCTATCCCTTCCCAAGCTTCGGGCTTATTTATTGGGGCATATCCATACTATATGTGGTTATGGCAGTAAGAGCCTGCAAGGAGGAGCCTGAAGCACCCCAGACATGGAATGACACGGAGGGGATATAGAAGGTGAGAATAGGTGTAATTTCCGATACCCATATAAGAAGCAGCGCCAAGCTCCTGCCCAGGATAGTATTTGAGGTGTTTGAAGGGGTGGATGTTATACTCCATGCAGGAGATATCCTGATTGAGGAGGTCCTCCTTGAGCTTGAGGCCATTGCTCCGGTTTATGCAGTAGCCGGGAACAATGACAGCTATGAAATGCTGGACAAGTATGGGATAAAAAAGATAATCACGGCTAATGGGAAAAGAATAGGCCTGACTCATGGGACCAGCAGGGGAAAGACTTACATGAATGCTTACGCTGAGTTCCTGGGGGATGATGTGGATTGTGTCGTATATGGGCACAGCCACAAGCCGCATAATGAGGTCATTAACGGTGTTCTGTTCTTTAACCCGGGCTCTCCGACCTCCAGAAGGTTTGAGCCCAGGTATTCCCTTGGAATACTTCATGTGGACAGTGAAATAACAGGAGAAATAATTTATTTTGACAGGGAGAATGAAATATGAAACAGTACATATCGACACATCTTATAAAATCAGAGGATCTTAACCACCATGGGACGCTGTTTGCCGGAAGGATGGCCGAATGGTTTGTGGAAGGAACCTTTGTAGCTGCCGCCAGTCTTTATGGTAACCCGGAAAACATAGTGTGCGTAAAGCTGCACGGTATGAAATTTGCAGGCCCGGCTACCAAGGGGGACATCATAACTCTCAAGACCAGGATCGTATATGTGGGGAACACCAGCCTTACCGCCTATGGAAAGGTTACCAAGCATGACAGTGAAGATAGACTGGTAGAGGGGTTTGTCACCTTTGTATGTGTGGACGAGAAGGGCAAAAAAATGCCTCATAATATTGTACTGCCGGAACCGGAGGACGATGAGCAGAGGAGACTCCGGGAGCTTGCAAAAACCTTGAGGTAAAAAGCAAAATAAATAAAACAGCCACTCACGGCAGTGATATATTTTATTATTACTGCTGCGAGGGGCTGTTGTCATTTTAATTATTTTTTAACAATAATTACCAGTCGCAATTGAAACTGCCGCAAAGGTCCGGTATAAAAGTGTTTGTATGAAAATAAATGCGGGAGCATAAAGCTTCGAGAGGTCAAAATGAAAGATGTGGAATCCGCAATAATACTTGCCGGAGGCAAGAGCAGCAGGATGGGCTTTGACAAACAGTTTCTCAAGCTGGGGGACAAGCTGCTGGTGGAAATGCTGGCAGAAAAGCTGGAGCCGGTTTTCAAAGAGATAATCATTGTTACCGGCAGACCGGAGGAGTATGCAAAATACGGGTACAGGCTGGTGGAGGACGAGGTAAAGGACTTCGGACCTCTCGCCGGAATACATGTGGGGTTGAAAAACAGTTCAAGCCTGTACAATTATATAGTGGCCTGCGATATGCCCTTTATAAGCCTCAGATACCTGGAGTATATGATGGAGCTTATTGCAAGGAATGAAGGAAGGGCCGACGGTGTTATAACAAGACTGGGCGAATCGATAGAGCCCTTCAATGCCTTTTATTCCAAAGGCCTTCTTGACAGGGTAGAGGATAATATTAAAAAGGGCAAGAGGCAGATAAGCCTGTTGCTGAGGGATTCCAATGTGATTTATGTCAGTGAGGCAGAGGCAAGAAGCTTCAGCCCCGATTGGAAGATGTTCACCAATGTCAATACCTTGAAGGACTATGAAGACCTTGCAGCGGCATCAGCCGAAATCGACCGGCACAAAATTAACATAATTAAATAATAGGAGGAAATCATGTTAGAGAAGATATTGGAGCACAACAGGAAATTTGTACAGGAGAGAAGCAGGACGGGGGAAGACAAGCCTATAAGCGGACATGCCCATAAGGATATAATGGTATTTACCTGCATGGATACAAGGCTTGTGGAGCTTCTGGAAGCCGCCATGGGCTTTAAGCGTGGAGACATAAAAATACTGAAAAATGCAGGCAATATAATAAGGGACAATTGCAGTGAAGTAATAAGAAGTGTAGCAGTGGGTACCATAATTATGGGGCTGAAAGAGGTATACGTAGTAGGACACAAGGATTGCGGAATGAGAAAGCAGAATGTAGAGGATATAAGGGCAAAGATGGTGGAAAAGGGTATACCCCAGGATGCAATTGAAGCAATCGATATAGCAGAGTGGTTCGGGCTGCTGAAGAATGAAGCGGAGAATGTCAGGGATGCAGTGGCAAAGCTTAAGGCGTCGCCATATGTTCCTAAGGATGTAGCCGTACATGGCTTGCTTATGGACCCCAACTCGGGCGAAATTGAGGTTATTGTATAAAGAAAAATATTTGCTGATGCTTTTTAACAACATTTCGATTGGAGGCTCTTTAGTAATGGAGAAAAGAATACTGACTCCAAAGGAGATTGCACAGGCAACATGCGATGCAGGCGCGGCAAAAGCGAAGCTTACCGTTTCGGAAATGCTTGTACTCGGTATCTTTGCAGGTGCATTCATAGGCTTTGGAGCGCAGGGGGCAATCACAATAGGCCAGTCTCTGTCAGCAATTGATGCTGGTATGCAGAAATTTGCCTTTGCAGCAGCTTTCCCTGTAGGACTTATGCTTGTAGTTCTCTGCGGGGCAGAGCTTTTTACGGGGAACAATCTTATGACCCTGGGGTGTTTTAGCTGCCGCTACAAATGGTCGGATATTTTTAGAAACTGGTTTTTTGTATATGCGGCTAATTTTATTGGATCGGTATTATTGGCATTATTAGTTGCAAATTCAGGCTTAATGGCACAGGGTACACCGGCAGCCGAGCTTGCTGTCAGTATAGCAAGCAAGAAGGTTGAAATAGCATTTGTGCCTGCAATCATAAGAGGCATCCTGTGCAATGTTATAGTTGTTCTTGCAGTCTGGATGGCTACAGGGGCAAGGGATGTAATAGGAAAGATATTTGCCTGCTGGTTCCCGATCATGCTTTTTGTGCTTTCCGGATATGAGCATAGTGTTGCGAACATGTACTTCATACCCGTTGGAATGTTCGTAGGTGCGCCTGTTACATGGGGACAGTTTCTGTTTAACAATTTGCTGCCTGTTACCATAGGTAATATTATAGGTGGTGCGCTTATAGTTCCGCTGTTCTATCATGTAGCCTATATGAAGACCTCAGCACCGGTTTCAAAGGATGGAAAAGCTTAAAAAAGCCGTAGTTATGTATTTGAGTTCCTTAAAATTGAATTTTTGTATATATGGCTGCCGGCAAATTTTGTTTGTCAGCAGCCTCAGGGCAGGGGCATAAACCCTGTCCTTTGATTTTATCAAGCCTTTGAAGATTGTATAATATATTGATAACCAGGCATCAATAGGCTAAGATTTAATTTAGAAGCTGCCGTAAGGCGCGGATAGAGACCAACAGATAACGGGACTGGAGGAGATGACTTGTTATGAAGCTTTTAGAGGTAGATACGGTACAGCAGGTTAAGGAAAAAATGGATCGTTATTTTAAGGATATCTCAGTAGGGTATGAAGAGGTAGGCATCGCAGAAGCTATGGGAAGAGTGGCTTTTGAGGATATATGTTCCCGGCTTGACATACCTGATTTCAATAGATCGACAGTTGACGGGTATGCGGTAGCAGCCGGCGATACCTATGGGGCAAGTGAGAGCATGCCGGTTTTCCTCAATATAACGGGGAGGGTGGAGATGGGCATGCCGACCCCGCTTACGGTAAGCTCCGGAAGCTGTGTATATGTGCCTACAGGGGGAATGATACCCCAGGGAGCGGACGGAATGCTGATGATAGAGTATGCAGAGGTCATAGAGTCGGGGCTGCTGGCTGCCCACAGCCCTGTAGCCAAAGGGGAGAATATAATCTTCACCGGTGATGACGTAAGGCAGGGTAATAAGGTTTTGAACAAGGGCAGAGTGATAAGGTCGCAGGATATAGGAGTGCTTTGTGCGGCGGGAATAGGCCGGCTGAAGGTATCAAAAATGCCGAGGGTGGCTGTTGTATCGACAGGGGACGAAATAGTCGATCCTTTTGGACAGGTGAGTCCGGGACAGGTAAGGGATATCAACACCTATATACTTTCTGCAATGGTAAAGGAGCTTGGGGGAGAGGTGACGGAAAGCATTGTGGTAAAGGATGATTTTGAGCTTATCAGAAGTACTGTGGATGAGGCTTCCCGGAGCAACGACATTGTTGTTATATCGGGTGGCAGCTCAGTGGGGGCAAGAGATAATACCGAAAAGGTAATAGCCTCCTTTGGGGAGCCGGGAGTATTAGTCCATGGAGTAGCTGTAAAGCCGGGAAAGCCTACTATCCTCGGCAGGGTCAGGAATGCAGCCGTGTTCGGGCTGCCGGGTCATCCTGTCTCTGCGGTCATAATATTCAGGCTGTTTGTTAAGGAAATGCTTTACAGGCTTCTTGGAAAAGCTGAAGAGAGCATTCATATAAATGCGGTATGCAGTGTGAACCTGCATTCATCCCCAGGTAAGGAGACACACCAGCTTGTTGAATTGCTTCAGGATGGAGAGGTCATATTGGCAAAGCCCATACATGCAAAATCAGCGGCTATTTTCCAGCTTTCAAGGGCTCAGGGTATGATACGCATACAGCTGGAAAAGGAGGGTATAAAAAAGGGTGAAGCCGTAAAGGTCGAGCTGTTTAGATAACTGGCAATAAAGGAGCGTATCAAGATTGAACAAGCATGAAAGAAATATATATATTTCAAATATGGACGTCAATGAGGCCCAAAAGCTTCTGCTGGAGCGCACCGGGGCATATATCAAGGAAGCCCCGGCAGAAAAGCTGGCGGTTATGGCATCTCTTGGACGAGTATCTGCGGCTCCGGTATTTGCCGGGATTTCCTCACCCAATTTCAATGCCTCTGCAATGGACGGAATAGCAGTCAGGGCAAAGGCAACCTTTGGGGCGGCGGAAGCAAATCCCGTGAGGCTTGAAAAGGGCAGGGACTTTATCTATGTAGATACCGGGGACCCAATAACAGCCCCCTATGATGCGGTGATAATGATTGAGGATGTAGTGGAAATAGACAGCGATACCGTAGAGATCATAAGGTCAGCCGCCCCCTGGCAGGATATACGTCCAATAGGTGAAGACATCGTTGCAAATGAAATGATAATTCCTGTAAACCACGAAATAAGGCCGGTGGATATTGCCGCTATGCTTTCAGGAGGAATCACAGAGCTCTTGGTTGTGAAAAGGCCCAGGGTCGCTATAATTCCCACAGGAACTGAGATAATTGAGTCCGGGGAACCGATTTTACCGGGAAAGATCATAGAATCAAATTCCAGGATGCTTGAAGGAATGGTAAGTGAATGCGGGGGAGAACCGGTAAGACACAAGCCGGTACCCGATGACTATGTATTGCTGAAGAATGAAATAGCAAAGGCTGTAAAAGAAAATGACCTGGTAATCATAAATGCAGGTTCGTCGGCAGGCAGCGAGGATTTTACCGTGAAGCTCATTGAAGAGCTTGGAGAGGTGCTGGTCCATGGGATTGCCGCCAAGCCGGGCAAGCCTGCCATACTGGGAATAATAGACCGGAAGCCTGTACTGGGTATCCCGGGCTATCCTGTATCCGCCTATTTTGTTTTTGAAACCTTTGCAAAGCCTCTTATCCGTAGGTATCTGCGGCAGGAAGCAATTTCAAAGCCCAGGGCTCAGGCAGTATTGTCAAGGAGGCTTATATCCTCCCTGAAGCATACCGAATATGTGAGGATAAAGCTTGGAATGGTTGAGGACAGATTGATAGCGACACCTTTGAACAGAGGAGCGGGAGCCACCATGTCACTGGTCAGGGCAGACGGTATACTGACTATACCCCGGAACAGCGAGGGGATAGAAGCAGGTGAAGAAGTACAGGTGGAGCTTACTAGGAATATTGACGACATAAGGAATACAATCGTTTCAATAGGAAGCCATGACCTTATAATGGACATGATAGGAAGCATGATTCACAGGAAGGCTTCCAGGTACAGCCTTTCCTCAGCCCATGTAGGCAGCATGGGAGGGCTTATGTCCCTCAGACGGTGTGAAGCACACATGGCGCCGGTACATCTGCTTGATGAGGAAACCGGCATATATAACGAAAGCTACATAAGGAAGCTGCTTCCTGACAGCAATATAGCATTGGTCAAAGGGGTAAAAAGAGTCCAGGGAATGATGGTCAGGAAAGGAAATCCCAAGAATATAAAAAGCTTCAGGGATCTGGCCCGGGAAGGGGTGCAGTTTGTCAACCGGCAAAAGGGAGCAGGTACAAGGCTGCTGGTAGATTATATGCTGAAAAAGGAAGGTATAGAGCCTGCCTCCATATCCGGCTATGAACGGGAGATGACGACTCACATGGCGGTAGCGGCTGCTGTCAGTTCAGGCTCTGCTGATGTGGGAGCCGGTGTACTTTCTGCGGCAAGGGCCATGGAGCTGGATTTCATTCCAATAGGAGTGGAAGAGTATGATTTTGCAATACCGGAAAAATATCTGCAGCTTGACATGTTCAGGCAGTTTATTGATATAATTGAATCACAGGAGTTCAAGGATGTTCTTCAGGAGTTGGGTGGATATCAAGCTGAAAACATCGGCAGGATAATACGCATATGAAAGCTGTGCTAGTGTAAAGAGTGGAGGTCACATATGAAGGATGGGTTGGGCAGGAGAATTAATTATCTGAGGATATCCGTCACAGACAGGTGCAATCTGAGATGCCGTTATTGTATGCCTGAGGAGGGCATAGAGAAGAAGGACCATCAGGAAATGCTCACACTTGAAGAGATATTTGAGGTAGTAAAGGTATGCGCAGAGCTGGGTACCGATAAAATAAGGATAACCGGGGGCGAGCCTCTTGTAAGGAAGGGGCTCACAGGCCTGATAGAAAAAATAACAGCTCTTTCCGGTATAAAGGATATTGCGTTGACCACCAATGGTGTGCTTCTCGGACAAATGGCCGGGGACTTAAGAACAGCAGGACTGAAAAGAATAAATGTAAGCCTTGATACCATGGATGCCGAAAAGTATGAGTATATAACCAGGGGCGGAAATGTAAAGGCTGTCCTTGAGGGAATAGAGGCTGCTTTGAAGGCAGGCCTGGTACCTATAAAAATCAATACGGTATTGACAAAGGGCTTTAATGAGGATGAGATCGGTGACTTTATAAGGCTTACCTTGAATGAAAATATAGATGTACGGTTTATTGAGCTTATGCCTCTTGGACATGCATCGGGATTTGCAGCAGAGCACTATTTGCCCAATACCGAGGTCCTGGAGCGCTTCAAGGAGCTGGAACAGATAGAAGCTGAGGATAAGAGCAGTCCGGCCCAATATTACAGGCTGCCCGGGGCCAAAGGAAGAGTCGGCTTGATAAATCCCATAAGCCATGCCTTCTGCAGCAGCTGCAACAGGATAAGGCTCACTGCTGACGGAAAGCTCAAGCCCTGTCTGCATTCCGATATGGAAATAGATATACGGAAAGTATTAAGGGATGAAAAAAACACCGACAAATTCCAGGCAGTACGTGAGGCTGTAATAGAAGCAATACAGGCCAAACCCAGGAAGCATACACTTAATGACCTGCATAACAAGCCTGTCAAACGTGATATGTATACCATAGGCGGATAGAAAAGGGGGATGTTTATGAAAGGCAAGGTAGTGGCTGTAAATATAAGTGAGAAAAAGGGGGTTCCCAAAAGGACCGTTGAGCAGGGTGAATTCAGGGTGGACCACGGTCTGGTGGGCGATGCCCATGCAGGTAACTGGCACAGGCAGGTAAGCCTCCTTGGAATAGAAAGCATCAACAAAATGAAGGCTCTTGGCATTGAAGGCTTATGTACCGGAAAGTTTGCAGAAAACCTGACTACTGAAGGTATTGAGCTTTACAAGCTCCCTGTAGGCACAAGGATGAGAATTGGCGGGACCCTCCAGGAAGTGACCCAGATAGGCAAGGAATGTCATACTAAATGTGCGATATTTCACCAGGTCGGCAGTTGTGTAATGCCTACCGAGGGAATATTCACAAAGGTTTTGGAGGACGGGACGATAAAAGCCGGAGATGAAATAGAAATATTGGACAGAGAAATTTAAAAGTCAATAATAACATCAGGTACCAGCAAGGCGGATAAAACAGACAAAAAGTCTGGTTTATCTGTTTTTTTTGCGGCAATGTCCAGAAAATGTCCAGAATGTATTGATATAATAGTTAACGGTAGCTTAACGGCAGTTTAATTATAGTTTAATGCTGAAGTATTATAATCGATAAGAATATAAAATCATAAAATTTTTGAAAGAAATAATCATTATTATTTATGTGCTACCTATTGAATTTAGGGCTGTTGGAGTAAGATACGCCTTGCAATACTTGGAATATTTTTATATAATATTTATAGATAATGTTTATTTTACAATATACATTAAACAATAGTGCTCCGTATGCTAAGAGCATGCTTTGTACCTGGAAAATATTCTGTATTCTGTCACAGTAAGTAAAATTTTTAAAATAATTATATAATACATAAGGAGGATTACATGTGTTCAATTCTTTATTTAAAAAGATTCTGATTACTTTTGCAGGGATTGTCTTAGTAAGCTCTGCTCTTTTTGCCGGCATTGCCATATATGAGGTCAAGGCGACGGTCATGTGGCAGATGGAGAATGACGGCAGGGCTATGGCTGCCTTCATCCGCCAGGAGCTTTTGGATCGGAAGATCAGCGACCTGAACCGGATATCCGATCAGTTTTCCGGATTGATACAGGCAAGCAATGGCAATCTGCTTTATATTTCCCTTTCGGACAGCCAGCTTAATGTGGTTGCTTCCTCTAATTACAGGGCAGCCGGTGAAACCGATGCAGCCACCGGAGCAACTGCTTCCGGGAGCAATGGCTCTGACGCAATTTCAGCAGCTACCATAGCAAAGCCTGAGGAAGGCGGAATCGATGCCCTGACCTCAGCTACTACTGCTATTGTTTCAAAGACCACCACGGGAGAGCCGGTGTTGAATGTATCTATTCCCTTTGAAGCGGATTTTATGGAGGCAGGCAATGTGAATGTGGGTATTTCCCTTCAGTCCCTGAATGCACAGATCAATAAGACCATTATAAATATAGTGCTTCTTTCCTTAGGGGTTCTGGCTGTGATAATAATCCTGGGGATATTATTTGCGAGATCGCTTACCAAGCCTATTATCAGTGTTGTAGATAAGCTTGACAGCTTCTCCAAGGGAGACTTTACCGTAGAATTTCACAGTAAGACCAGGGACGAGATCAAAAGGCTTACAAATGCTATGAACCATTCGGTAAATACCCTGAGGAATATGATCCTGTCAATGAAGGTGATAGGGGACAAGCTGTATAATGTAGCAAACTCCATAAATGAGGCCAGCGATGAGATTGCCACTACCAGCATAAATGTTTCACAAAATATTGAAACTGTCTCGGAAAGCATTGTTGTACAGAACGATGATATTCACTATATAACTCAGGCTTTGGACAATTTTGGGGAACGCTTTGACGACATGCTTAAGGAAACCACCGAAGTACTGGCGGGCAGCAGGACGATCAAGGATACTGTTGAAGAGGAATACCGTATCATGCAGCAACTGGTAGTTACGGTGGATCAAATGCAGCTATCCTTTGGCCGGGCTATAGAAGAGATAATCCGTCTTAACGAGGATGTGGGGAAGATTAATGAAATAACAGCTATAATCAACAGCGTGGCAAACCAGACCAGAATGCTTGCCCTTAACGCTTCCATCGAATCGGCAAGAGCCGGCGAAGCAGGACGGGGTTTTGCCGTTGTAGCAGAGGAGATAAAAAAATTGGCAGGGCAGGTAATGAATTATTCCAACACCATCAACGAGCTTATCGGCAATGTTACATCCAATACCCTGAAGGTAGTGGACAATACCCGTGCAATATCAGGGCAGATGGAAGAGGAAAAGAAGGCAATTGATGAGACGGTAAGCGCCTGCGAAGATATCAGGAACACTGTAGATAAAAGTATTGACAAGGTAGGAGGGGTTTCTGTCTCCGTTAAGCTTTTGTCGGAGGAGAAGGAAAGGATCATACGTAAGGTGAGCGATTTGTCACTTATATCAACCAATGTGGCAGCTTCCGCACAGGAAATATCATCCAGTGTACAGAACCAGACGGCAAGCATGGAGGAGATACTGGCCATGTCCAATGAGCTTGATGGCGCAGCCCTTCAGCTTAAACAGGAGTTTGACAGCTTTAAGGTTTAAAGTGGATTCAGTATAAAATAATATGGACGTTTTGTTTGCCGTTGACAAATGAAGCGTCCTTTTTCTCTGCTGATTGCGGGCGGTATTGTGTTGTGAACAGAACTATGCCATGGTAAAATAAGGTATATGGATCATGAGAGAAAAAAGAGCGGTGAAAAGCTTCCGGTAGGAGCGATAAAATAATGCCATAAGCACAGAGATTATATTTAAGGAGGAATACAATTATGTCAAGAAAAGCTTTTAGCGCCGAAGGTGCAGTTTCAGTCGGACCTTATTCACATGCGGTTGAAATGGGTGAATTTGTTTTCCTTTCAGGTCAGACGCCGATAGATTCAAACACAGGAAAGCTTGTTGAAGGAGGTATAGCAGCGCAGACAGAGCAATGCTTCAAAAATCTGTTCAAGGTTCTGGAGGCTGCCGGTCTGAAGCCTGATGATGTAGCAAAGGTGAATGTATATCTGAGAGACATGGCTGACTTTGGGGAAATGAACGCCGTCTATTCCACAAAGTTTTCTACTCCCTATCCTGCGCGTACAACCATCGGGGTTGCAGGACTGCCCCTGGATGCAAGGATAGAAATAGAGATGCTTGCAAAGAAAAAGTAAAGGAGCGTAGCTGCACATGATGTTCGTCAATACGAAAACCGGACAGGTAAATGAGCACATTTTTGCAGTAAATGCCATGGTATCCAACCTTTTTATCATAAGATACGGGGACAGTACTGTATGTATCGATACAGGCGTGGGAAAGGGCATTGTGCGAAGAGGAATGAAAAAAATAGGTATAGCTCCGGAAGCTGTTTCACACGTATTCCTTACCCATTCGGACACCGATCATACAGGCTGTATCGACCTTTTTAAAAATGCGGAGCTGTTTCTGTCCGGCAAGGAAGAGCAAATGATTACAAGGCGGACCCAGCGATCACGAGGCAGCTATAACAGGCCGATCAATAGAGGCTATACCCTGCTTGAAGAGGGTGATACCGTACAGATAGGGGAAATATCAGTAAAGGGAATTGAAACGCCGGGGCACACCACCGGCTCGATGTCATACCTGGTAAACGGTAAATACCTGTTTGTCGGAGATACCCTTTCCTTGAACAAGGATAAGGTACAGATATTTCCGGCCTTTATAAACATGGATACCGAGACACAGAAGGAATCCATCAGGAAGCTGTCACGCTTAAAGAATGTGAAAATGATGTTCACAGCCCACTCAGGCTATACCAGGGACTTTGCAAATGCGATGAAGGCCTGGCAGGGATAAAGGAGGAATGTATATGAAGCGTGCACTATTGGTAATAGATGTTCAGAACGAATATTTCACAGGAAAGCTGCCGGTTACCTATCCTGCGGGCAGCCTGGACAATATTGTGAGGGCAATAAACGCTGCACAACTGAAGGATATACCGGTCATAGCAGTTCGTCATACGGCGCCACAGGCAGATTCCAAAACCTTCAGGAGAGGCACCGCCGAATGGGAGCTACATCCCAGTATAGCGGGAGAAAGCTTTGCACATGTAATTGAAAAAAATCTGCCGGGCAGCTTTACCGGGACCAACCTGGAAGCCTGGCTCAGGGATAGAGATATAGACACACTGGTCATCACAGGCTATATGACTCAGATGTGCTGTGACACCACAGCCAGGCAGGCGGTGCACCTGGGATTTTCGGTGGAATTCCTGTCTGATGCTACAGGGACCCTGCAGATTTCAAATTATGCGGGGACAGTGACTGCAGAAGAGCTTCACCGGGCAATACTGGTCACACAGGCCATGAGGTTTTCAAAGGTAATGACGACAGAGGAATGGATAAAGCTGAAGTAATATGGGAGGAAGATAGATGGATAATGTTTTTGCAGGCCCGATACTTGAACTGAGAGAAGCGGATATCCCCTTTGAGGGTGGGATTGCATACCTGTCCCAAAGCGAGGATCACCAGATCCTTTTCATGCAGTTTGAAAAGGATCTGGACCTGCAGGAGCATTCCCACGAAGCTCAGTGGGCGGTAGTTCTTGAAGGCAGGATAGAGTTGGTTATAGATGGCGTCATGAGGACCTATGTCAAGGGTGACAGGTATCATATCCCAGCCGGGGCAAAGCACTCGGGCAGGATATTTGCAGGTTATGCGGACATAACCTTTTTCAACCAGAAGGACAGGTATAAATGCAAATAAGTTAATCCGTTGTGCCGGCTGACAACAATCGCTATCGTCCGGCGCAACAGGTTAAGTTATATAGAATACGCAAGAAAGAAACTGATATATTATACCTGACAGTACTTTGGGCATTTTATGAATTAAGGAATATATTTCGGGATATATGGAATATGTATTCTCAAAGGCCTATTCTAAAATATATAGGTAAAGAAAATATTTATTAGGAGAGAGAATAATGGATAACCTGGACTTTTACAGCACCATTTTCAAAAGAAAATCCGTTCGCAAATACAGCAAAGAGCCCCTTGAAAGCTCCCAGCTTCAAAAGGTACGGGATCATATAGACGGACTGACACCTCTATACGAAAATATCAGGACTGAAATCGTAATATTATCGGACAGTGAGATAAAGACCATGCTGCCCATCAAGGCGCCTCATTATGTTGCTGTATATTCCGAAGCAAAGGAAGGCTACCTGACCAATGCAGGCTTCATGCTTCAGCAGGTAGACCTGTTCCTATCGGCAAATGGGATCGGTGCCTGCTGGCTGGGCATGGGCTCGCCCAATAAGAAGGCTGCCCCACGTAACGGCCTGGAGTTTGTAATAACCCTGGCATTTGGAGCAGCCGACGAGCCGCTGCACAGAGAAAGCATATCGGAATTCAAACGCAAAGAATTATCTGAAATATCCTCTGTAAAGGGAGCCGACGAGCTGCTTGAAGCTGCAAGGCTGGCGCCCTCTGCATCAAACAGCCAGCCCTGGTATTTTACAGGCAGTGCCGGCAGCATCCTTGTCTGCCGCAAGCTTCCCAATATGCTGAAAGCGGCGCTTTACGGCAAGTTCAATCAGGTCGATATGGGAATTGCCTTATACCACCTTAGAACAGCGGCTCTGCATATGGGAAAGACAATAGAATTCAGAAAAGAAAATGCGGCAGTACCAAAGGGGCATGAATACATTACCACCGTTCATATCGGGTAAGCGCGGAAATTAAAAACAAGCCTGCCGAAGAAAGTTATTGATGCTCCTGAAAAGCTTTGGAGCGAAATAATATAGATAGCTGAAGGCAGCATGGGCCAAGGGACTATTTCGTTTGTAGTCAGTAAACGGAATTTCCCCTGGCCCTTGATTTATTATATAACAGGGCTAAAAAATACCCCCACACCTCTATAGGCGGCGGGTACAGCTTTAGCTTTCAGCCGTTGAGCATATGTCTCCCGCCTCGTTGAAACGCTCGGGCAGGTTTTTGCAAGTGTGCAAAACTCCTCATTAAAATCTTGTTATAAGATATCGAACCTTTTGAAGTTTCGCTGTGTATATAAAGTGAGTATACTCGGAGGGAGGGCTGCTATTGAAGGCAGAAATATCCAAAGAAAAGGCTGAAGCGGTTTTTTGGGAGCAATCACCATATGTCTACAGAGTAGCATTGTTTTTAACGGGGTCAACAGCGCTTGCAGATGATATTACTCAGGAAACCTTTATGCAGGTATTCCGGCAGTATCACAAATTTGATATCAGCAGGCCCATTCAGCCCTGGATCTATAAAATCACATTGAACACAACCCGTAACAT
>JAEXXN010000235.1 GCA_023405875.1 Bacillota bacterium
CATGGTGATGCTTTCAACTGCAGAGCTGTGGGTGGAAAAGGCTATCTTTTTTATGAGGCCTTCCTCAAGATCTGCCTTGGCCTTTTGGAAAGTCCGAAGGCCAAGCTCCTTGCCTATTCCCTTTCCGCGGTAAGCCTTGTGGGTACGGAGGCCTTCAAGCCAGCCTGTACCGTCATAAAGCACAGAATACTTATCAGTTCCTATTACCTTATTGGTATCGGTATCAACCGCACCAAGAAATAAACCCGTGTCGTCAACCCACTGGTGGAAAATCTCAGGCAGATAATCGGTACCGTCCCAGATATCCTTGCACATATCTGCAATATCAGAGTAATCCTCATGGGTAAGCCTTCTGTATTCAATCATAGCAACAAACTTCCTTATACTAGAAATTATCTTTAGTACTCTGTAACACCTAATTCCTTACATTGCCGCCGGTTAAATTGACCTATGACTTCGTTGTCGTCAATCGTAATACGGCCGGTATTACTCATTCCTCCGCCTTGCCATAGGTCAATTTTCCTCGCCGGACAATGCAAGTTTTAAGTGTTACAGAGTACTAGAGATTATTATACTATATTCGTATAGATTTTTTGAATAATAATGTTAAAATGGAATTAGACTGTAATAGAATAATTGTAAGGAAATACGTATATATAGATAAACAAAGGAGGAATGCTTGTGGAACTGGATAAATACAAAGCGGTTGAGACCCAGGTGGAGGAAGTTGAGCTGTCCAAGCTTACCCCGGAGCAGAAGCAGAGGCTGGAAGAGATAATGAAGACCATCAATATAGAGGATTCGCAGCTCATCCTTCAGTATGGAGTAGGGGCTCAAAGCCAGATCGCGGGTTTTGCGGACAATGTGGTAAGTGAAGTAAGGGGTAAGGACAGCGGTTATGTGGGAGAGATACTGTCTGATCTTATGATTAAGGTAAAGGAACTGGATGTAGACGGAGTAAGCGGCGGAAAAGGCTTCATGTCAAAATTTCCGATTTTCGGCTCCCTTGTGAACAGTACTCAGAAATTTGCGGCAAGATACCAGAAGCTCAGTACCGAGATAGAGAAGATAGTTGATGAGCTTGACAAGGCCAAAATGCAACTGCTGAAGGATATTACCCTGCTGGATTATCTGTTTGAGAAGAATCTCGAATATCTTGGCAATCTGAACTATTTTATAATGGCGGGGAATCTGAAGCTTAAGGAAATAAACGAGAAGATAATTCCGGAGATGCAGGCAAAGGTGAGTGAAACCAATGATCCTGTGGATGCTCAGAAGCTTAATGACCTGGTGCAGATGGCAAACAGGTTTGAGAAAAAGATACATGACCTGAAGCTGAGCCGTATGGTGTCTTTGCAAACAGCGCCGCAGATAAGGCTTATCCAGAACAATAACCAGGTGCTGGTGGAAAAGATCCAGAGCTCGATATTGAATACAATACCTCTGTGGAAGAACCAGATTGTAATTGCAATCAGCCTGATAAAACAGAAAAATGCCCTTGCAGTACAGAAGGAGGTCACCGATACCACAAATACGCTGCTGCAAAAGAATGCAGAAATGCTTAAGACCGGTTCCATAGACCTGGCAAGGGAAACAGAGAGGGGAGTAGTGGATATAGAGACCTTGAAAAAGGTCAATGTAGACCTTATAGCGACCATTGACGAGACCCTCAATATCCAGAAGGAAGGAAGATTGAAGAGGCAGCAGGCGGAAGCGGAGCTGATAACCATAGAAAAGGAACTCAAGCAGAAGCTTATAGGGAACTCTTAGTTTACTCGTTGTACCGGCTGATGCAAACGGCACAGCAGATTAATTTATTTATTTCAGAAAGGGTGGAGTTGACAGAATGAATCAAAGATGGAGCCTGGATGCACTTTATACATCCTTTGAAGCAAAGGAATTTAAAAGGGATTATGAAAAATGTGCAAAGAGAATCGGAGAGATAAAACAATGGGCTGAGGAAAATCTCAGGGATTCAGGGGATGCAGCCCGCAAAATGGCAGAGTATGTAAGGACTATCAATGAATTCTATATGCTTTATACCCGTCTTTACAGCTTTGCTCAGCTTACAGCCAGCGTGGACGCCAAGAATGAAAAGGCCCTTAAGGTAATGGACAATCTGGAGGAACGGGCTACCGAGCTCACAAAGCCCCAGGTCAATTTTGAAAAGTGGCTTGCTGAAGTAGAGAATGTAAGGGGCATCATAGAAGGAGACAGCTATTTAAAGGAATTTGAGTTCTTCTTCCGGGAGATCCTTGAAAAGGGCAAATACCTTTTAAGCGAAAAGGAAGAAGTCCTGATTTCAAAAATGAAGAATACCGGCTCCTCTGCATGGGAAAAGCTCCAGGAGGTGCTTACATCCACGCTTCTTGTGGACATAACCATAGACGGTGAGGCAAAGAAGCTCCCGCTGCCTGTAGTAAGGAACATGGCGTACAATAAGGACAAAAAGCTCAGGAAAACAGCATATGAAGCAGAGCTGAACGCTTATCTGAAGATCGATGAATCAGTGGCAGCCTGCCTGAACGGAATAAAGGGAGAGGTCATAACCACTTCAAGGCTGAGGGGTTATGAGTCCCCGCTTGAAAGGACCGTCCTGGACTCCAGGATGGATATGGAGACCCTCAACGCAATGCTTACTGCAATGAGGGAAAGCCTGCCTTACTTCCACAAATATTTCCGGAAGAAAGCGGAGCTTATGGGCTATAAAAAGGGATTGCCTTTTTATGAAATGTTTGCACCCATGGGGGATGTGGACATACAATTCAGCTACAAGGAAGCAAGGAATTATATAGTCGAAAACTTCAGGACCTTCAGTGACAGCCTTGCGGACTTTGCAGCCCACGCCTTCGATCACCGCTGGATAGATGCAGAGCCCAGGGAAGGCAAAAGAGGGGGAGCTTTCTGTGAAAACCTCCATTCAATAGGAGAAAGCAGGATACTCTCAAACTTTGACGGAAGCTTCAGCAACATGACCACACTGGCCCATGAGCTTGGACACGGCTATCACGGGGCCTGCCTCATGAAGGAGGAATTCCTGAATTCCAATTATCCTATGCCGATAGCAGAGACTGCGTCGATCTTCTGTGAAACCATTGTAAAGGAAGCGGCGTTGAAGAAGGCCAACAAGGAAGAGACCTTCAGCATGCTGGAAAACGACATATCCGATTCGGCCCAGGTAATAGTGGATATATACAGCCGTTTCCTCTTTGAAAGCGAAGTGTTCAAAAGAAGGGAAGACGGGGCATTATCAGTCAATGAACTGAAGGAAATAATGCTGAAGGCGCAGAAGGAGGCCTATGGGGACGGACTTGACCATAAGCTGCTGCACCCGTACATGTGGCTCTGCAAGCCCCATTATTACAGCGCAGACTACAACTTCTACAATTTCCCCTATGCTTTCGGGCTGCTGTTCTCAAAGGGCCTGTATGCAGAGTACCTGAAGCGGGGCAAGGAGTTTGTGGCCGACTATGACAGTATGCTGTCGGTGACAGGGAAAATGAACATCGCCGATGTGGCAATGGTAATGAATATAGATGTAAGAAAGGTGGACTTCTGGAGAAGCTCTATAGAGCTTATTAAGAAGGACATAGAGAAGTTTGTAAAGCTCAGGTAAATAGATGTGAAATACTAAAAATAGGGCAGTCATGTATAGCCACGCATACGAATATAAAAATTAATGGCACTAATGAGCTGCGTCTAAGAAAAACCTAACGCTTTCAACGGCCATCCTTGGCCGGTGAAAGCTTGCTTCGGCGTCCTTGCCGACCCATACGGTTGTTTCTAAGACTCCGCTCATAAGTGCCATTGACAATTTTTATATAAGTATACTATAGCTATACATGACTGCCCTATTTTTTAGTTTGTACTAAATTAATAGAGTATAAAGTCCTATACGGTATACATTTACCTAAAATACACAGACGATGCTACCTTCTGGCTTTGCCGGTCATATGCTCTATTTCGATTTTGAAAATTCTTGTTCTACCGGAGGAATTCTTTATGTATTTGAGGCCTTCTTCGGTAAAAGCCGGAGAGTACTTTGCAATAACTGCCTCCAGAGCTGCCTGCTTCTCGTCATCAAAGACTTCGGCGGACTTGCCGAAGACCACCACGCTTTCATAATTTACAGAAAAGCTTTGAGGAAGAGGAGTGGTTTTTCCTACGACACAGAAGGAGACCTTGTTGTTGTAGCCTATATTATCGAGCTTCTGTCCCTCTGTGGCACTGTGAAAGTATATACTGCCGCCGGTATAGGCATAGCTCAGGGGTATCCCGTAGGCATAGCCGCTGCTGTCTGTGGTTGAAAGTATGCCGTATTGGGCTTCCTCCAGTATAGCAATGGCTTCCTTATCAGATATTTTCCTGTCCTGTCTTCTCATTTCTCTGAACATAAAATCATCTCCTTTCCTCTATTATGGATTTCCGGCTGCCGGCTTGTCAACCTGTTGCTGCAAGGCTATTAACAGAACTATGAATATTCTGCCCGGCAGGGGAATAATTTTGTTAATGTATGAAAGTCCTGTGATTTCTGTTAGAATTAAATTGTAATGTTTCTGACTCTGTTTACAGATTATATTATGTAAGGAGACGTATTATGAGGCTGATTGATTTACACTGTGATACCATTTTGAGATGTGTTGACTCTGAGGGTAAGATTAAATTAGGGAAAAACGATCTCTGCATAGATGTGCAGAAGCTGAGGAAGGCGGGCTCCCTGGCGCAATTCTTTGCCATGTACGTGGATCTGGAAAAGGATGCTGAGCCGTTGGACAGATGTCTGGACATGATAGACTGCTTTTATAAGGAGCTGGAGGAAAACAGCGAGTTCATCGCCTTTGCGGGAAGCGTGGCGGATATGGACAGGAACAACTCTGAAGGCAAGGTTTCAGCTTTTCTGGCCATTGAAGAGGGGGAGCCGGTTGAAGGCAAGCTGTCCAACCTCAGGAACCTGTATAGATTGGGCGTAAGGCTGATCACTCTTACCTGGAACTATCCCAACTGCATAGGTTATCCCAATGCCGACTGGGTGCACAAGGACAAAGGACTAACTCCCTTTGGAGAAGAGGTAGTAGCTGAAATGAACCGCCTGGGAATGCTCATAGACGTATCGCATCTCTCGGATAAGGGCTTCTATGACGTTGCAAGACTGTCGCAAAAACCCTTTGTGGCTTCCCATTCAAATGCCAGGGCTATAGAAGGCCATTCAAGAAATCTTACTGATGAGATGCTTGTGGTTTTGGCCGAAAAAGGCGGAGTCACAGGCCTGAATCTGGAGCCGATCTTCCTGGGAGGAAAGGGGACCCTGGAGGACATGATAAAGCACATAAGCCATATGAGAAAAGTGGCAGGCATAGATGTTGTGGCTATCGGAACCGATTTTGACGGTACAAGTCCATTGACTGCCATTAAGAATATCGGGGAGATGGGACTGCTCTGTGATGCGCTGGAAAAAGCGGGCTTTTCCTCCGGGGATATAGAAAAAGTAATGTACAGGAATAGTGAAAGGGTAATGAGGGAAGTATTGAAATAACGAGCGGATTTCTATTTGGAGATTGACAATTGGCGGTTGTACGAATAAAATGATTATGTAATGCTATCAGAAAGGTGGTGCGAAGCTTGAACAGGAATTACCTGGTTGACAGAAGGGATAGACAGTTGAACTCCTATATTGTTTCAGGAAAATCATATGCAGGACAGTTGAAGGGTATAAGTCTGCCCATTTTTAATACGTTATGTCAACTAAGTAAGTACAAGTCTTTGCATGGAATAATATAACTTCAGCTTTTATGAAGTGCCATGAGTAGATTTTATTTACTCATGGCTTTTTAATTTTAAAGATATAGGAGAGATATAAATGATAGCATTATCAATGAAGGATATAGAAAAATATTATGGAGCCAATAAGGTGTTGTCCTGTATCACCTTTGAGATAAATGAGGGAGAGAAGGCAGCAATCGTCGGACAGAACGGCTGCGGCAAGACCACGCTGTTCAGGCTGATTGCAGGCACCGAGAAATATGAAAAGGGTATGCTCGCCTTAAGGAAGGGCATCAGGGCCGGGTATCTGGAGCAGATCCCCGGAGGGTTTGAAGGCTGCAGCGTATATGAGGTATTGCTTGACGGGGTGCAGGAGGTTATGAAGCTGAGAGCCTCCCTTGCAGAAATGGAAAGTAAAATGTCGGTTGAAAAGGATGAGGTCCTGCTTTCGGAACTGGTTGCAGGCTACGGTAAGCTGGTTGAACGGTATGAGAGCCTGGAGGGCTACAGTGTTGAGAGCAGGGTAGATATGGTTACCACAGGCCTCCGGATACCGAAAAGTATGTATGAGATGGATTTCGGGAATTTGAGCGGCGGGGAAAAGACCAGGGTGCTTTTCGCCCGGATACTGATAGCCCAGCCGGAGCTTCTGCTCCTTGACGAGCCTACCAACCATCTGGACACAGATTCGATAGAATGGCTGGAGGGCTATATAAGGGAATTTGAGGGGACTGTGCTCATCATATCCCACGACAGGTACTTCCTTGACAGGGCGGTGGGAAGGATAATCGAGGTAGAGGATGGAGAATGCCAGAGCTATGAGGGCAATTATTCATATTATGTAAAGGAAAAGGAAAGAAGGCTGCTTGTAGAATTTGACAATTACCAGGACCAGCAGAAAAAGATAAAGAAGATGGAAGAGGTGATAAAAAGACTGAGGGATTGGGGGAACCGGGGAGATAACGAAAAATTCTTCAGAAAGGCTGCCAGCATACAGAAGGCCCTGGACAGGATGGAAAGAATAAACAGGCCTGTGCTGGACCGAAAAGGAGTATCCATAACCCTTGAGGCAAGCGGAAGAAGCGGAAAGGACGCGGTGGTCTGCGAAGGTGTGGGAAAGGCTTTTGGCTCCAGGCTGCTGCTCAGGAATGCTGATATGCAGGTCAGGTTCGGTGAAAGGGTGGGGATATTAGGAGCAAACGGTTCAGGGAAAAGCACCCTTATAAAAATGATATTGGGGATAGAGGCCCCTGACGAGGGTACTGTAAAGACAGGTGCAAATGCAAAGCTTGGCTATATGGAGCAGAGCATAGAATTTGAGGATGAGAGCAGGACTGTGCTGGAGGAATTCAAGTCAAGGCTTACCCTGTCTGAAGGAGAGGCAAGGGGAAGGCTTGCGCGCTTCCTGTTTTTCAAGGATTCGGTGTTCAAGCGGGTATCGGGGCTCAGCGGCGGGGAGAAGGCACGGCTGAAGCTTGCCGAGCTTATGTACAGCGATATTAACCTGCTGATAATGGATGAGCCTACCAACCACCTGGATATCTCAACAAGGGAGGCATTGGAAGCTGCCCTTGAGGATTTTGAAGGTACGATAGTATTTATATCCCATGACAGGTATTTCATAAACAGGCTGGCCGACAGGCTTTACAACATAGAGGGGGATACCCTGGCGGAATACTGCGGGAACTATGATTATTTCAAGGAAGAATTCAGCAGGAGAGTCAGGCCTGAAGAAGCAAAAGAAGAAAATAAAAAGCAAAACAAACCGACGGTACAGGTAAAAAAACCGTCAATGCAATCAAATAATGAGAAAAGAAGGCTGGAGGAGCTGGAAAACGGCATAGCAGCCATGGAGGAAGAGATAAAGAGCATAAAAGCGGCAATGAATGATATTGCCAAGGCTGCTGATTATGTATTTCTGCAGGAGATGGGAAGCAAGCTAAGTGAAAAGGAAGCGGTCCTTGAGAAGCAGTATGAGCTATGGCAGGAGCTGGCTCAACAAGTGTAGCTGGCGAAACAGAGCAAAATGAACAGAGAGAGGTGCAGTATGGATAAGATAAAGAAAAACAGAGAGTTTATGAGATCCAATTTTCTCGAAACGGACGAGATCAAGACAGATCAGGAGCTGGAGCTTCCGCAGCCGCCCCTTGAAAAGCCTTATGGGGAAGCGGCTGAGTTGGTAGAGCTGCCTTTGGCCAAGGAAGCAGAGCTGGAAAAGGCAGACATATATAAATGCATGAAATCCAGAAGGAGCAGGAGAAAGTATTCAGCAAAGCCCATCACCCTTAAAGAGCTTTCCTTCCTGCTTTGGGCTACCCAGGGGGTTGACAAGACCTTGAAAAACAATTATGCAACCTTGCGCCCGGTGCCCTCGGGAGGAGCAAGGCATGCTTTTGAGACCTACCTTGCGGTAATGAATGTAGAAGGCCTGAAAAAAGGCATGTACAGGTACCTGCCTTTGGAGCATAAGCTTTTGTTCATGTATGAAGATGAAGCTATCGCAGGGAAAGTGATAAGTGCGACCCTGGATCAGAAATTTTCGGGCCTTGGGGCGGTCACCTTCATATGGAGCTGTGTTCCATACAGAAGTGAGTGGAGATATAGCTTCAGCGCGCACAAGACCATGCTTCTGGATGCCGGACATGTATGCCAGAACCTGTACCTGGCCTGTGAGGCTGCCGGCTGCGGTACCTGCGCCATAGCGGCATATGACCAGAAGCTTGCTGATGAGCTGATAGGGGTGGACGGAGAAGATGAATTCGCATTATATATAGCTCCTGCAGGCAAGCTGTAAACGGAATATCCGCCGATCATAAGGAGACGAAAAATGTCCGGCGCTCTGCAAAGGACAGAATAGAACCTGTACAGGCCCACTTGTATATAATGTAATAAACGTTTTGTACTGTCATATCATGGGAAATGGCGGTGAGCATAGGCATGAAAGCAGGAGATCTGGTAAAAGTAAACGACACCAGCGACTGGAGCGGTCTATATGGGATCATAGACAGGGTGTATGGGAATACTGCATTTGTGTTTTGTACCAAAAGGCCCGGTAAGCTTCACCGGGTAGCCCTGGGTCAATTACTGAAGGTCAGCCTTAAAACAAAGGACACAAAAAGATAGGGGGCCCCCTGTCTTTTTACTTTTGAAGCTTAGCAAAACACTCTGTCATTTTTTTAACAAATGAAAAATATTATTGACAGTTAATGTCAAGAATAGTATAATTAATTTTATTCAAGATAAGTC
>JAEXXN010000299.1 GCA_023405875.1 Bacillota bacterium
TAATAATGAAAAATATCAAACCGACAACTGCCAGCTTGTTTTTGCAGAACATCCTCCAGATTTCCTGCATTCTGCTTTTTTTCCTGTATTGCTTGAAAAATTCTTTTCTTGTTGTATATTTCTTTGCCGTATTCTCCATGATCAGTTCCTCCCCCCGCTATACTGTGCTTTGATCCTGGGGTCGATATATGCATAGATAAGGTCGACTATCAGGTTGGAAACGGCAACACAAATCGCCATAAGTATAAGACAGCCTAAAACGCTGGGGGTATCCCTTTTATTTATAGATTCTACAAGCATTCTTCCTGTGCCCGGAATGGAAAATACAGTTTCGGTCAGTACGACACCGCCAAGCAAAGCTCCGATGTTCATACCGATAACGGTAATTGTAGGCATCATTGCATTCTTAAGTGCATGACGACGTATTATATTTTTCTCGCTTACGCCTTTCGCTTTTGCTGTACGTATATAATCCTGGCGAACAACCTCAAGCATTGAAGAGCGCGTAGTCCTCATTATATTGGCCATGTAGTTGCCGCCCAGGGCAACCGAGGGAAGTATGAGATGTGCGAAACTGTCTATACCGCTGGATGGCAGCCAGCCCAGATAAACCGAGAAAAACAGTATCAGTAAAAGTCCAAGCCAGAATATTGGCAGGGATACTCCAAGCAAGCCTACAACCATTGTTATGTTGGAAAAGAATGAATACGGCTTGGTTCCTGAATACACCCCGATAGGCACACCCAGGCATACGCAGAATAACATCGCTCCGGCAACAACCTTGGCTGTATTGGGGAAACGGCTGAATAGCTGCTCCGAGACAGGTTCCCTGGTGATATAGGAGATTCCAAAATCTCCTTGTATCAAATTACCTACATAGTTAAAGAACTGTATGAAAAATGGTTGGTCAAGTCCCAGTTCGGCTTTGAGCTTTTGACTTGCCGCCTCTGAGAATTCATTACCTAGAATGATGGCGGTAGGATCGCCGGGAGTCATATACATGATGGTGAAAACTACAAAGGTCAGTGCCAATACAACTGGGATCATGGCAATTAATCGCTTTATTATATATTTAATCATATAAATTCACTCCTATAACCGACATGTTCCCCAGCTTGGGCCGGGGAACATGCCGAAGGTCATTTAAGTCCAAACTACAATACTTTTTAAACCTGATTAATTACAGCGAATCTTTTCTTTAATAATGTAGTTTATAGTAACGGTAAGGCATTTCGACATTGATCTCTACACCCTTAAGGTCTTTATTAGCAAGTGCAAACATTGTGTTTACATATAAATCGCACTCTGGTGCTTCTTCTGCCATGAATTCCTGAATTTCTTTATAGGTGACGGCACGAACTTCGTTATCAAAGGAAGCGCGGCCTTTTTCAATCAGGACATCAAGCGCCGGGTTAAGATACCAAACACGGTTAACTCCGCCTATACCTGCCTGACTGAAACGGCGGGCAAGGAACAGGTCCGGATCCCAGTATGAGCCCCAGCTTGTTATAAACATCGGAGCCTTGTGTTCCTGGATAGTGCTGGCGAATACTGCATTTTCGATTCTTGTAACCTTTGCCTTGATTCCGATTACATCAAGGTAAGACTGGATCAAAACAGCTATACGCTCTGCTTCATCACGGAATACTATGATTTCTGTTTCAAAACCGGGGCATCCGGCTTCCTGCATCAGCGCTTTTGCCTTTTCAGGATCGTAGCTGTATTTTCCTAATGGATTCTCAACTGCGCCCAAGCAGGTAGGAGCAAAGGTTGCATTGTTATACATTACTGTACCGTGTCCGTTATGCCCTACCTCCATGCAAGCTTCACGGTCAATAGCATAGTTTATTGCCTGGCGGACCAGCTTGTTGTCAAACCATTTCTGCGTGTTGTCATATCCAAGATGCCATACTGTCTGGGAGTAATGCTCCCAAAGCTGTACATCAGGATTTGCAAGAACGCGGTCATAATCGACTGTATCAAATACTATGTTTATGTCTGCCGCTTTGGTCTCAACAGCTATGGTTCTGCCGCTGCCTTCAGGAATTATCTTGAAGGTTAAGCTCTTGTTGCGTGCAGGATCATCCTGATTGAAGTATTCATCAAATCTTTCCATTACAATGTTGTCACCTATCAAACGGCTCTTGAATTTGTAGCGGCCTGTTCCGATCGGACTGCTCCAGTCCTTTGAAGCCTCAGCCTTTTCGGCATAGTGCTTTGGAACTATACAGGTTGCCTGATGTGTCAACGCCGTAGGCAGTGCAGGATATGGTCCAATAGTTGTGATGCTGATTGTGTAATCATCAACCTTGGAAATCTTGTCTACCGGTTTGAACAAAGCGCCTATGGCAGTACCTGACTTTGTCCTGTTAAGAGAGTATACTACGTCCTCTGCTGTCAGTTCCTTGCCGTCATGAGTTTTGACCCCCTTGTAAATCTGGAACTGCCACTCGGTATCACTTATCATCTTGTAGCTTTCTACCAGTTCCGGTACACCGTTCAAATCCTCGTTGAAGTCGAACATTCTGCTGTAAATGTTATTGATTACATAACCGTTGGAAAGGTCAGAAGTGTTGATTGGGTCGAAGGATACCATGTCCAGTGCCTGGACTATAGTAATATCTTCGTCCACCTTAGCACCCGGTCCCGGTTTGGTATCCGGCTCTGCTAACTTTGGTGCGTTTGTAGCAGCCGGTTGTTCACCGGCAGGTGCTCCGGTTGCGGCAGGATCGCTGCCTGTTGTAGGTTGGCTGCTCGGTGTGCTGCATCCCCCAAACATTGTGACAATCATTAACAGAGCTAATACTAGTGAAAGAGACTTACGGTGTTTTTTCATGATCTTAACTCCTTTCTGATTTTGTAATGTTCCCTGATACATAGTCCTTCCGATAACACAATTCCCTCATATCCCTCATAAATAAAAACTAGTTTGCCAATTTCCATTGGCTCTTCGTCATTTATAAGCAGTGCTTGATTTTAAATGACGAAAAAAATTTTCACATAATATTCTTTATATTCTAATTTATATCATAATATTTTTTTCAAAGCAAGCTGTAATTTGGCCTGTCCACCGCTCTCCGGTACCTGTCCCGACAATTTCTATATAGGCATACCCCCTCTGCCGTAAGGGTTTGTCGGTATATATACAAATGCATTGCAGTTGTATCTCCCTCGTAATAATATTTATATAAAATTGTGTGCTTTAACCGAACCGGCTCTTTAAAAGCTCCGGATATCGACAACGTAATTTCATTTGATTCATTATTTTTAATTTTCAGTCTATTATTGATTTTTCTTGGAAATGTTACTTTGTGTTACTTTCTGTTACTTTTTTTAATATTCTATTCTGATGTAATTTTCAGGTTTTTGCAGGGTGTATATTGCATCCAATTAGTATTTAACTCTTTAAAGACGGATAAGTATTATATGAAATAATTTTCATATAATTGCTTTATACCGGCGAAATGATAATTATCAATATATATTAACTTCCACTGCCATTGTCGATGTAATTATTGACATTTAACACTTTATATGATATTTTTAAAAAATAAAACTGATATTCCGGAATCACACAGCCAGTAATATAGTAAAATTTATTGCCACAAAACGACTTATTTTTTTATTATATGAAAATTACATATTTATTTTAGCAAAACTAAATAAAAAAGAGGAGGTCTATTAAAATGGAAAAAATGGGTTATCTCAAAGACAAACCAATAGCCGTCATTGGGGGTGGCGCTGTAGGCAAAACCTGTGCTGCCGACTGCAAGCTGGCCGGCAGGGAGGTCAGGTTGTTCGATACTCTCCCTTTTGCAGAAAAAAGCCTCTTTAACCTTAAGCGCACCGGTATCGAGCTGGACGGTATCCAGAGAAGCCTATACAATTTCAAACGGTCGGGGCACGCGATGCTGGATGTTGTTACAACAGATATAGAGGAGGCCGTAAAAGGTGCAGGACATATTATTGTTGCAGCTCCGGCCTTTGCTCATGAACCTTTATTCCGTCAACTGATCCCTTTTCTGGAGGATGGACAGGTAATCAATATCTTCACCGACAACTTCGGAACGCTCCTGCTCCG
>JAEXXN010000376.1 GCA_023405875.1 Bacillota bacterium
CGATACAGGTGAAGATGCGGTAATAATGTGGAAAAAGCTGGCGTAAATGAAATAAACATCACATCAGACAAAAAAAATTATTATGCGTATATAATAGTAGATATGGGGTGTAAGGCCACGAGGTACAGAGGCTGAAACAGTTGCCGGTGCCTGGGATAACGAGGTGGGGATGTATTTGAGTTCCGCTGACATAGAAATAGTGAACCAATGCCTGGCCGGCGATGTAAATGCTTTTGAAGTGCTTATAGAAAGGTACAAGAAAGCAGTTTACAATACAGCTTACAGGATGATGGGAAACAGGGAAGAAGCAGAGGATGTTTCCCAGGAAGCCTTCATAAGGATGTATAAATCCCTTTCCAGATACAATCCCGAATACAAATTTATTACCTGGGCTTTGAAGGTCACAACCAATCTTTGCCTGGACAGCCTGAGAAAAAGAAAGGGCGAAACTATACCAATCGATGAAGGCTTTGAAATAAAGGATGGAAAAGACACTCCGGAAGAAGAGTATATAAGAAAAGAAAAACAGAAGCTGGTGCAGGATGCGATAATGAAGCTTCCGCCAAAATACAGGGAATTTCTTATACTGTTCCACCATAGAAACCTGTCCTATCAGGAGATAATGGAAATTACCGGAGAGTCCCTTACTATAGTGAAGAACAGATTGTACAGAGCGCGTCAGATGCTTAAGGAAGAACTGCTGAGCAGGGAAAAGGAGCGTGAAAAGTATGCATTGCAAGGAAATAAGTAATCTGGTTATGAAATATTTCGACGGAAATATCAGTGAACTGGAACGGGAAATGATCATAAGGCATAACGAGAGCTGTTCCAGCTGTGCAGAAGAGTTCACAGTACTAAGGGAAGCAATGGATACCCTGGAGGATTTTTCTGAAATAGATGTGCCTATCGGATTTCAAGCAGGAATAATGGAGGAGATCAGAACCTGGAAACCGTATTCCCTGAGCCCGCAGATCGTAATGTTCTGGCTGATTTCAATATTGGGACTCATGGTGTTTTCCTGGAACATGGTTATCTTCGTAGCAGTGCCCTTTATCAGAGAAAGCGGGATACTGATTGCAGCGCAAAATATTATCATATATGGAGTGAGCATTGTCTCAGATATTTTGTATCAGCTGCTTGTTACCGTTTCGGTGCTTTTGGGAAAGCTGCTGGTTCTGAGAAATGTTGTGCTGCGCGACTATGCAATCGGTCTGACGATGACTGTATTGGCATTTACGGGGCTTAACCTGTTCTTGCTGCACAGGCGCAAACTGCAGGAGAATTAGGAGGTTATATGTATGGAAATTAAAAAGGGAGCGGCAGTGCTGGCAGGCTTGCTTTTGATAGTTCTGACATTTTGTGCGTTTACACTTGATGTGGACAATAAGGATAAGGTAGCGATTTTCAATAATATAGATATACCTGCCGGAATCACAGTCAATGGAGATGCGGTTTCAATATTCGGAAGCGTGGCTGTTGACGGTGATATGTCCGGTGATGTAGTTGCCATTTTCGGCAATGTTACCGTTTCCGGGACAGTATCCGGAGATGCTGTTGCCGTTTTCGGAAAAATATCCGTCAAAGAAAATGGCTCAATAAGCGGAGATGCAGTCGGAATTGTCGGAGGTGTGGATAAAGCTCCCAATGGAGTTATAAGGGGTGAAATTGTGGATGTGAATGCACCCTTTGATTTCAAGAGCAATGACGGTTTGATACCGAGGATATCCTATGGGGATATGATAGGTTTGTTTCTCATTTATGTATTCTCCTGTCTCTCATTACTGATAATACCCGACAGGGTCCTGCGGATGTCTGAGGAATGCAGGCAGCAGTTCGGCAGGCGCTTTGGCATCGGCTTCGTACTTTCAATATTGTTTATACCTACATCTATAGTGCTTTCGGTTTTACTGGCAATAACACTTATAGGAATAGTATTCATCCCCTTTATTTTCATAGCTTTTGTTCTTGCTGCTTTCATAGGAATGGTCGCTCTGGAAATTGCAATAGGCTATAGGATCACGGGGTACCTGGAAGGCAAATATTCCACATATATCTACCTTATGGTGGGGGTCGTGCTGGTATATGTGCTGAGAATGATACCTGTACTGGGATTTCTGGCATACCTGGTATTGGGCATTTACAGTATTGGTGTTGCTGCTGATACCAGGCTCGGAGCACCCAGGGTCAGGAGGCAGGCTTCAGATGTTTAGCAGGATAATTCGTTTTGCATTGGGTACTGCACTGGTACTGTCACTTGCAGCCTGCACCATGGAGTTTGAAAATGCCGGCGGTATTGTTTCAGGAGTTGTGAAGGAATACAGCGAGACTGTGGAATTCAGTGATAAATATCAGAAGGGACAGCCAATGGAGCTGAAGCTTGATATGAAAATGGCCGAGGCGGTAATTGAGAGCAGCGGCGATAAGCTTGCCGAAGCAGAATTTATGTTTAACTCGGAAGCCTTAAAGCCTGAGTTCACAGTAAAGGAAGACAGCATAAGCATTAAGAACGTATTGCACAAATACAGCTTCGGAAAGCCTGTGAATAAGTGGAATGTAAGCATCACAGACAAATTGCCCCTGGAGGTTGAGCTAAAGGCGGATGCTTCAGACCTGAAGCTGGATATGAGCGATATGATGATAAGCAAAATGAATGCCCAGATAAATGCCTCATCTGCAAAGCTATATATTGATGAACCGAACAAGGCTGCTGCGGATAAGCTGAGGATCAATACCAATGCAAGCGACGTAAGCATTTACGGGGCAGGCAACATAGGGTTCGGAGTATTGGATATGGATGCAAATGCGTCAAAAGTATTGCTCGACCTTACCGGAGAGAGTGAGAAGGATGGAGAAGTAAGAATAGACGCAAATGCTTCAACCGTGAAGCTGAAGCTTCCTGAAAATGTCGGAATACGGATTGTGGTAGATAAATATGAGCTCTCCTCAGTAAAACTCCAAGGCGATAAATTATTGAGCCGTTCCGAAAAGGAGTATGTTTCAAAGGATTATGAGAATGCTGAGAGGACGCTTAAGATATATGCAGACCTGAAGGTTACTACACTGACAATAGAATAGAGTTGAGCTATATAACAAGGTCAGGGCTGTAGGGTTGTTAACTCTTGCAGTAGCTGGCCTTATTTATTTGCGTTATTTTCATGCAAAAGAAAGCTGCAGGTAAGCTGATTAATCGTTGAAAAATTATTTCACTTTTTTACAATTATGGTATATAATACTTACAATGCTTCTGTATTTTGATAGAATTCGGATATTATTGACATTTCTGGGAGGAGTATATGAGATTATATATTCATACACTTGGAGATTTTGATATCAGCTTTGGAGCACAGTCTCAATTGAAGGAATCAAGCAGGTCCTATAAGTTATTCAAGCTTTTTGAGTATTTTATAACTTTCAGGGACAGGCGGTTATTACCTGAAGCAATAATAGAAAACCTATTGCAGGATAAGGAATCCAGCGATCCAAAGAATGTATTGCGTACGCAGATATTCAGATTGAAACAGATGCTAAAGAAAATCCTGCCCGAGGGAACTGATGCATCGGAGTATTTTGAAATAAATTTCAGTAACGGATATTACAGCTTTGAGCTGAAAGAGCTTGCAGTTCTTGATATTGATGAGTTTGAAAGGCTGATCAACCAGGGGGATATGAAAAAATCTGAAAATACCGGTGAAGCGGTGGAATATTATTCAAAGGCGCTCAAGCTTTATAAAGGACCATACCTGGCGGAGAATTGCTATGAGGCCTGGCTTGTACCTATAAGGAACCATTACAGCCGCCTTTATCTCAAAACTCTATTCAAGCTGATAGAGATCCTTTTAGAAAAGGAAGAATATATAAGAATAATCGAACTTTGTGAAGAAGCGATCATCATAGATCCATATGAGGAAGTATTGCATATATACCTGATTGAGGCAATGTTGAAAATAGGCCAGATAAGAAATGCCATGAGCCATTATGAATATATTACCGCATTATTGAGCAAGGAAATGGGGGTTAAGGCCTCTCCAGAATTGAAGAATATTTATAGGAAAATACAGAGCTATTATGATGAGAAGAGTGAAGCCGGAATTGAAAATATCAAGACAAAGCTTGAAGAGAGTGACCTTACCGGTGCATTGCTGTGTGACTCTGACTACTTTAAATTTTTATTTAATATAGGGAAAAGAAAAAGCCTTAGAGACAATTCTACAGATTACATGGGCCTTATTACTATCAACTGTGAAAATAAAAATATAAATAGCGGGGAAGAGCTGAAGAAAATTGTAAAGTCCATGTCGGGGGTACTTGAGAAAGCCTTGCGGAAGGGTGATGTTTACTCCTACTGGAATGATACGCAAATACTTATAATGCTCCATGGGCCAAAGGAAGAGTATCTGAATAAAATCGAAATGAGGATAAGGTCAAACTTTAACAATATCGTGCGTACCAATAATTACAGGATCAACATTGAGTTTATTCCAATTGTGTCACAAAAGAATATAGTATAAAAAACTCTGGAAACAGAGTTTTTTTATTTTGTCCTTTTTGTGTAATTGAAGTGTAATTCAAAAGAAATGCAAATATAATTCAAAAGAAATATAGATGTAATTATAATATACAAATTTTGAAATGGATAGGTGCTATATTTTATCTATAACCCGATTGAAACATTACAGGCAGGAGTGGAATAAGATGGAGTATCCGTCCAGGAACGATTTTTTTCTTAGCTTTAAAGCCCTCGTAAATGAGGCTGGTCACTTTGTCGACTATATTCTGGTGAACGTCAGCGATAATTTTCAATCGGTTACAGGTATAAAGGCTGAAAGACTGTTGGGTAAAAAGATATCTGAAATAGTTTCCGGATATGAAAATGAATTATATGGGATTAAAGAAATATATTATAACATGATACCAAAAACCAGAAGAAAATTTGAAAAGTATATTGAGGAATTGGACAGATGGTATCTCATCAGCATCTTCAGTGACAACAGAGATTCTCTGATGCTTTTTTACAATGACATTACCAAGATCAAAAAGTCAGGGGAATCAGCAGCCAGCAGCAAAAAAATCGGTGCAGATATATATTACATTGATGAAAAACATGGCTGCTTTGGTTACAGGGACAAATTAACAGGGCTATATAACAGGGAATTCTTCGAGGAAGAGCTTTCGAGGCTCGACAGCCACAGGCAGCTGCCAATAAGCGTTATAATGGGAGACTTAAGCGGACTTAAGCTGATAAATGATGCTTTTGGACACGAAATGGGAGACAGAGCCTTGAAAAGAGCGGCAGAGCTTATGAAGAGGGCTTTCAGGAAAGAAGACATAGTAAGCAGGGTGGGCGGAGATGAATTCGTGGTATTACTTCCGAAAACTACGGAAAAGACTGCAATGGCAATAGTAAAAAGGATAAAGAACGACTGTGCGGCTAACCCCCTGGATTTTATAAAAATAAGTGTAAGCTTTGGCGTAGCAACCAAAACCGACAAAGCTGAAGATATACGTGAAGTATTCAAAAAGTCAGAGGACAGGATGTATTTCAACAAGCTGACAGAGAGCAGGGAAGCTAAGCAGGACATGATCAGATATATCAAGGATAAGCTTGAAGAGCTGTCCTATGAGACAGAAAGCCATATCGAAAGTCTGAAAAGCCTTTGTATTATGATGGCAGACAGGTTGAAGCTATCTGAAATCGAAAAAGAAGAGCTTAGGCTGCTTTGTGAGTATCATGATATAGGGGAAATAGGAATCCCAAGGAAAATATTACAGAAAAAAGAGCCTTTGAGCAAGTCTGAATGGGAAAAATTAAGACGCCATAGTGAGATAGGCTACCACATAATTGCATCAGCCAAAGAAACGCTGGCTATAGACGAGCTGATACTGACACATCATGAAAGATGGGATGGCAAGGGTTACCCAGGTCTCCTTCAAAAGGAGGAGATACCTCTTACTGCAAGGATATTTGCCATAGCTGATGCTTATGAAGCTATGATAAATGAAAGGCCATATAAAAGAGGTATCAACAACGAAGAGGCCTTGAAGGAAATCTGGAGCAAGGCGGGAACACAGTTTGACCCGTATCTGGCAAAAACCTTCGTGCAGATAATGAAAAAGGAGCAAGCCGTGATCTGAGAGAAAAGTCAATTTGTTCATTGATAGGGCAAACCTAACGAAAGTTAGCGGCGCAAAGCTATGAATCTAAAGCTGTAGAAGCTATGATTGTCAAGCTGCAATATAAATTATTGCAGCTTGACTTTTTATAATGGATGGGAGCAGCTTTTCCACCTTAATCTGTCCATGCCCGTAAGAGAGTTTCAAAAGTCTATAAGATGCTTCAATGGAAGCGTTTTTTATAGAAATATCAAGAATTGCGAATTCAGTTTATAAAAGAAGGAGGTGAAATAATGAAAGGAAAGTTAAAAAAACCCATCGCAATTTTGATGGCGCTGGCATTGATTTTCAACGTGGGTTTCACAGCGTATGCTGGAGCTATTCCGAGTAGTTATAACGGCAACCTGTTGGTTGCAGCAGAAGAAGGCAACGAGAGCGGAGAGGAGCCTACCGTTACCGATACGGTGTATAAACCAGGCGATATAGGTATAGTGATACCGCCTATAACTCAGATAGCCTTTGAGGTCCGGTATCTGATCAATGGGACTGAGGATACGGTTCCGGGACTGGAAGCGGTAAAGGGTTCTGGTGGTGTGGGCGACACGATTCACATTCCTCATCCGGAGGTAGAAGGGTATAAGGTTTTAGCTGATCAGCCGGTTAGCTTTGTGATAAACGAAGATGAAGAGATGAACAAAGTTGTAGTTTATTATGAGAAGGCTGTAGAGAATGCTAGGCTGACTGTGAACCATATTCTGGTAACTGAAGATGGAGAAGAGGGTTCAACAAAAACGGAGATAATTGAGGGTCTGATGGTAGGTGCCATTATAAAAGGGATAGACTACGCTGTTAAAGCAGAAGGCGTTATCCTACTGGAGAGCAAGCCGGCAGAACTGATATTGGCTTCCGAAGGCAATGTGATAGACCTTAGATATGAATTGGAAGCTGCAGAGGATATCTTTGATGAGGCTTCGGACTTCCCCGATGGCGTAGGTGTGGAATTGGAAAGCGCTCCCGATATAGAGACTTCTTATGGAGCTGCAGGGGCGACCATGGCAATTGGTAAAATGATGCACTCTTTTGCTCTGGAATCTGCTGGCGGAACAAGACTGCAGCTTGAAAAAAACGCCGAACGGATTGGGAAAACTAACCAATGGCGGGTTACCTTGAATATCAAAGGCCATGCCGCAGAAAAAACATCTGATATAGTTCTGGTTATCGACAGGTCCGGCAGTATGGATGATAACAATAAGCTGAAAAAAGCGAAGGAAGCTGCCAGATCCTTTGTAGACACTCTGCTGACAGAACAAAATAACTTGACGCGTATTGCTATTGTGTCCTTTGCAGGTGATGTCAGGACGGATTCCGGATTTAAAGGGTATTCGGAAAAACAGAATCTGCTGGATGTTTTAACCGGTGGCGATCAAGACGGTACTATAAAGGCCAGCGGAGGGACCTTCACACAAGCGGGGCTAAAGCAAGCACGTGAACTGTTAGCCGGAAGTACTTCCAATATTAAAAATATAGTACTGCTAAGTGATGGAGCAGCGACCTACAGCTATAAAATAAATAGCCCTGATAGTAATTTGGAGCATTGGACTAGTTTTTGGGATTGGGATGATTGTATA
>JAEXXN010000411.1 GCA_023405875.1 Bacillota bacterium
CTTTTACGCTTTGCTCCCCCAGCACCCATCTGATAGCATCGGATATGTTGCTTTTACCGCTGCCGTTTGGGCCTACAATAGCATTTATAGTATTTCCGAAATTAAGCTCTATCTTCTCCGCAAAGGATTTAAACCCATGTATCTCAAGCTGTTTTAAGTACAAATCAAGTCACTCCCGAACGTTTGTATTTAACTAATATATTTTAACATAAGTTGTACGCTTATGCTATAGGATATAGGTACGAGGTTTCGGGGCACGGGGCGCTACGGGTAACACGGAAATCCTCGTGTCTCGTGCCCCGCGCCTGTTTCCTAAAACATAAAGCCTACTGCCATATTTGGCAATAAGCTTTCATAAAATAAATCTATGTATAACATTCTGCATTTTATCTTGGCTCTACGATGAACTTTATCGCAGTTCTGTCCTCCCCGTCAATTTGAATTTCAGAAAAAGCAGGAACCACTACCAGGTCTATTCCATTAGGTGCTACAAACCCTCTTGTAATCGCTATTGCTTTTACTGCTTGATTGACAGCACCCGCACCAACTGCCTGTATTTCAGCTGATGATCTCTCCCTTAAAACAGCGGCGAGGGCTCCGGCAACAGATTTAGGCAGTGAATGAGCTGATACCTTTAGTACTTCCATTTTTGGATACCTCCTAATTTTGTATATATGATATGTATACTTCTATATAACTTTCTGAATTCCTTTATTTATATCATATGGAATAATAGTGTTTTTTTGACATTTTTATGCTTTTTTCTCCGGCATAAAGCACTATAGTATCTATATCAGCAAATTTATCCTGTAAAATATTGAATTTGTCGATTAAAAATTTATCTTTTATATATTTTATATTACTTTTTTTATTGCCTATCAGCTCTGAAATATTTCTGGGATTGACCAAGACGGTTACTTCCTTCTCCCCTCCTCCAAGCTTCAAAAGCAGAAGCTCAAGCATATCCCTGTATACAAGGGCTTCAACCAGCTGTCTCATAGACGGATGAAAGGGCCCCGCCACAACATCCTTGCCCGGCAGGATATTTTCGGTGGGCTGCAAGCCTATCCTTATTACATTTACCCCACTGCGTTCAAACAGTATCAAAAGCTTTTTGGATATCTCAGCAGCTTCTTCCACCGTCAGAGGTATGAATTCTCCCCTCAGGTACATTTCCTCCATATACGTGTTCTTAATTACAAGAGCAGGATATATCCTCGCTATGTCGGGCTTGAGCCGTATCAGCTCATGTGCCGTTTTCAGGGTCTTTTCCTCGCAATCCCCCGGCAGGCCGACCATCATCTGGACCCCTACGGTAAAACCATATTCCTTCAGAAGCTTCACGGCTTCAAGCACATCCTGTGAACTGTGGCCCCGGTTGCATAATGCAAGTACCTCTTCATCCATGGATTGTACCCCAAGCTCGACAATGCCCACTCCGAACCTCTTCAGATTTTCCGCCGTCTCTATGTCTATGCAGTCCGGTCTTGTCGATATCCTTATATCGGATATCCTTCCGGCTTCCAGATAAGCATAGGCAGCCTCCAGGAGCTCCTTCTGGTAATCCGGCGGAATGGCGGTAAAGCTGCCTCCGAAAAACGCCACCTCTATATGGCTTGCAGACACAGGTATCACTGCAAGATAATCTTCTATTTTTGCCCTTACCTCCTCCGGGGTTACTTCTCCAAGCTGACCTGTTATCTTTTTCTGGTTGCAGAATATACAGTCATGGGGGCAGCCCTTATGAGGCACGAATATAGGTATTATGTAATACTGCTTGCTATTCATTCTTTATACCCAGGCTCTCTATTGCAGCTCTGGCAGCGGACTGCTGTGCATCCTTCTTGCTGTGTCCTGTTCCTTTGCCTATTATTGAATTGTTGAGGTACAAAGCTATCTCAAAGGTCTTTTCATGGTCCGGCCCTTCTTCGGTGAGCAGCCTGTAGCTCAGCTTCCCCCAATTCCTCTTCTGAATATGCTCCTGGAGAAGGGATTTGTAATCGCTGAATATCCTGCTTTCCACAGCATCATTGATGGTGCCCTCAAGGTTCTGCAAAATGAAAGCCTTGGCCCTTTTTACGCCGCCGTCAAGGTATATTGCAGCAATAAGGGCTTCAAAAGCATCGGCAAGTATCGAGACCCGGTTCCTTCCCCCGGTATTTTCCTCTCCCTTGCTTAAAAGCAGATACCTGCCCATATTCAGCCTGGTCGAAGCATTATACAGGGACTGCTCGCAGACGATCACCGCCCTGAACCTGGTGAGGCTCCCCTCCGGAGAATTGTTGCATTTCTTGTACAAGTACAGGCTGACCACCATGTCGAGTATAGAATCTCCAATAAATTCAAGCCTTTCATTATGCAGGAGAAAGTCAGACTTTGAAGCGACATAAGAGCTGTGAGTAAGGGCATTATCCAGTATGCAGATATCCTTGAAGGTATAGCCTATTATCTCCTCAAATTCATTTAGCTGCTTCAGTCTTTTGGGATCAATAGAAGACAATTTGATTCCTCCCTTTATATACCTTTGTTACAACAGAACGGCACGGGGCCGTTCCCTACGGTTACATATTGTAATTTGGTGTAATACATACAAATAAAAAAGATTGGGACATATTCCTGATGGAATATTATTCCCAATCTCTATCATATCATTTATTCGTATTTTTTCAATATAATGCTGGCGTTGTGTCCTCCGAAGCCCAGGGAATTGGACATTGCATATTTTACATCCTTATTCCTTGCCTTATTGGGCACATAGTCCAGATCACACTCCTCATCAGGAGTAGTATAGTTGATGGTGGGAGGTATTATCCCTTCATTGATGGCCAGCAGGCAGGCAATTGCCTCAATCGCTCCGGCGGCTCCCAGCAAGTGCCCTGTCATGGACTTTGTAGAGCTTATGGGCGTATTTTTTGCAGCCTCACCCATAAGCGTCTTTATTGCCAGGGTCTCCAGCCTGTCGTTCATATCGGTGGAGGTTCCGTGAGCGTTTATATAGTCCAGCTCCTTCGGTTCTATTCCCGCATCCTTTACTGCCCTCTGCATTGCCTTGAAGGCACCGGAAGCATCAGGAGCCGGAGCTGTTATATGATAAGCATCGCCGGTAGTGCCATAGCCTGCGATCTCGCCGTATATCACTGCTCCTCTTTTTAATGCATGCTCAAGCTCTTCTATAATAAGCATACCTGCGCCTTCACCCATTACAAAGCCGTCTCTGTCCTTGTCAAAAGGCCTCGATGCCGTCTTGGGATCGTCATTCCTTGTGGACAGGGCCTTCATTGCACAGAAGCCGGCAAAGGACAGGGGAGTAATGGAAGCTTCCGTCCCACCGGTCACCATTACATCCGCATCACCCCTCTGAATAATGCGGAAGGCTTCTCCGATAGCATTGGTAGAAGATGCACAGGCTGTTACTACTGTGCTGTTGGGGCCTTTGGCATTCAAAGCTATCGATACGTTTCCTGAAGCTATATTGGATATCATCATCGGCACCATAAAGGGGCTGACCCTGCCGGGCCCCTTGTCCCTCAGCACATCATGCTGGGCCTCAAGTGTTTCCATTCCGCCGATCCCCGAGCCTATACATACTCCGAACATATCGC
>JAEXXN010000415.1 GCA_023405875.1 Bacillota bacterium
GCTCAAGTACAGCCACATCATTATCGCTATACACAATTTCTGTATCGGCATATACCGCTGCGCCTGCCATAAATACTGCTGTCGCAATTATTGCTGATACCAGCACTTTCCTGAACATAGATATTCCCCCCGAGAATTTGAATTAATTACCCTATTATCCATGCTAATCCTTAGTATTATTATACAGGAAGTTTGTTACAACAATGTTACAAACTAATTAAGCTTATTTTACATTGGAATATTATCTGCTAATGAATATTAAAATACATTTGGAGGCAGGGATTGCCTTATTCGATGTTCATATTATTACTCCAAAGCAAGCTTTTTATCCTCACAGGGGAAATCAATTATCACTTCAGTTCCTTTTCCATATTCGCTCTCAATTTTTATCTTGCCCTTATGTGCTTCTACGATATTCTTAGCTATCGAAAGTCCCAGGCCGGTCCCCCCCATTGCCCTGGATCTCGCCTTATCGACCCTGTAAAATCGTTCAAAAAGCCTTGGAAGGTCTTCGCTGGGAATACCCATGCCCGTATCGGCTATCCGTATCTCCACGTTGCTTCCCTTCATTTCTGCCTTAACCCTTATACTGCCGTTTTCAGGAGTATATTTTATTGCGTTGCTGATTATATTTATTATTACCTGCTCTATCCTGTCCTTGTCTCCATTTATCTCGCACAGTGCCTCGCCGCCCTCAAAGGACAGGAGCTGGTTCTTCTGCTTTGCCGACATTTCCATTTTAGTAACACAGTCTCTTGTTATATTCAGGATATTAAGCCTTTTCATATTCCATTCCATTTTGTCATAATCGAGCTTGGAAAGCTGAAGCAGGTCTTTTACCAGCCTGGTCATCCTTTCCGACTCACTGTTTATGACCTTCAGGAAGTTTTCCGTATATTCCTTGTTCTCCATAGCACCGTCAAGCAGTGTTTCGGTATAGCTCTTTATGGTTGTAAGCGGTGTTCTGAGCTCATGGGATACATTGGCGACAAATTCCTTGCGCATCTTATCCAGCTTTTCCTGCTCTGTTACATCCTGCAGCACCAGCATTGCACCTTCTGCCTGATTATGCTCGTTCATTATCTGTACTACACTGACCTTTATTATACGGTTGTTTATACTCAATATATTGAAATTCTTATCACTGTCATTAAAGAGATCAATATGGTTCATTCCCAACCCAAGGCTTTCTGCAACACTATCGAAATCCTTGTTGTACAGCTCTTCCTTATTGATACCGAAAATGCTGTAAACGGCGGGATTTGCAAGTATTACCGTTCCTTCCCCATTGACGGCTATAATTCCGTCCGTCATGTTGGTCAGTATAGTTTCAACCTTGTTCTTCTCCCTGTACATCTCATCCAGGGTGCTCTTCAGGCGCACAGTCAGGTAGTTGAACATTTCTGTCAGCTGTCCTACCTCATCCCTGGACTTTACTGCAATTACCTGTCCGAAGTCTCCCTTCGCCAGTCTCTCGGCCTTGGAGGTAACCTCCTTTATAGGTCCGGTAAAGGTCTTGGAAAGCAGATTTCCAAGCAGTGCCGTTATGCAGAGGGCCCATACCGTTGCATTTGTAATGATGCTCCTTATGCTGTTCAGGTTCTCTTCAACACTTGACAGGTCTGCACTGATATATATTGCTCCGATGATGTTCTCATCAAAGGAGGTTATCGGTACCGCGATGCTCTTAAAATACTCATTGTTTTCATCTGAGTATTCTATTGCCTCATCCTGTTTGATGGCTTCCTCCACGATCCAGGCACGCTGAAGGTCGCGGCCCTCTATGGCCCCCTCGTAATTCTTCTGGCTGGCTATGAAGTCGCCGTTTTTATATACAAATACCGCTCTTACCTGTTCTCCCTGGCCTACAAACCAATTTGACACAATGTCCTGTATGTTGGGTGCCCCTATGTTATTGTCCTTCAGGTTATCTGCCAGATAATAGCTTCTCGCTATTATGGTGTCTGTCATACTGTCTATCTGTTCCCGTTCAACAGTCTCGGTAATAAATACCCCGACTATTGACATTGCAAGCCATACTAACAGAAAGGATATTAGCACAAGCTTCCACTGGATGCTTCTTAGCATATGTTAAATCCTCCTGAAGTAATATCCTACGCCCCTTTTTGTCTGTACATACTTTGCGTTGCTGGGGTCGTCCTCTACCTTCTCTCTCAGCCTTCTTACAGTGACGTCCACTGTTCTTACATCTCCGTAGTATTCATAACCCCACACCTCTTCCAGCAGCGTCTCTCTTGAAAAGACCTGTTCCGCATGAAGCGACAGATATCTCAGCAGCTCAAATTCTCTCAGGGTGAGCTCTATTACAGCGTCCCCCTTGCGTACCTCATATCTGTTAAGATCTATTGTCAGATTTCCTGATTTTATTACCTGACCGCTGCCCTCCATGCCTGAATTAAGGAAGTTTGCCCTTCTTATGTTTGCCTTCACCCTTGCCATAAGCTCTCTTACGCTGAAGGGCTTCGTCATATAGTCGTCCGCTCCCAGCTCAAGGCCGAGGACCTTATCCACTTCCTCCTCCTTGGCCGTAAGCATTATTATGGGTGTACTTACGTTTTCCCTGAGCTTTTTGCATACCGTAAAGCCATCCATGATCGGAAGCATGATATCAAGAACTATAAGGTCAGGCTTGTGCTCATAGGTCATATTGACCGCCTGCTGTCCGTCCTCGGCAACAAATACCTTGTAGCCTTCCTTCTCCAGGTTGAATTTTATGATATCCGCTATTGGCCTTTCATCATCCACCACAAGTATTCTTCTGTTATCCATCAAATACACCACCCCAATAATTTAATATTTTCTATATCTATATGCTTTGCAACAAATCTCTTAAAAGTAAATTCAAAGCGTCCTGAATCTGTCTGATTGCAAACACCTACACATATTTTACTACTTATCCTGTTTTTACGCAACAATGGGGTAAGTATAAGCTGGAGCAGCTGCCACAACGGGTCAATTTACTGCAAAACAAGGACTATAGTCCTATTAATATAAGACAAGCTCCTTATACTATTTTTTGTAAAATAAGTTTAAAATATAAGTATCTCAACATAATAATTTTATATCCCCCCGGATATAAGAAAACAAATTCGTTATTTGTTTTCTATTTTTTTAGCCTTTCCAGGCATCCGAGTCGATATACCCGTTCAGTTCATAACCGTATACCCTGAGAAAAGCTTCGTCCATAGTGCTCCCCTTCTTCAGCTCTCCAAGCAGCGCAATGATGCTTTCCCTTCCATGCTGCTCGATCAGCCCCTTTACTATGTCATAGGATTGCCTGTAAGACTGCGTTTCCTCAAGGCTCATAAAATTCTCCCTGAGCTCGCTGCCTGTGAAATATCTGTCGTAGCTGAAGCCGGGTGCCCATATGACTCCGTCAACCGCATACTCCTCGTAAAGTGCTATCCCTTCTGTAAGCCACAGCTCCACATTCCCGCCGCTTTTTTCATCTATTACGCTGTGTACATATTCATGAAGGATGGGCCCGCCCTTTTCAAAATCTTTTTCTTTAAGCTGGATTTCGCTCAGATAAGCCTTTGGTGACAGAATGTGTATGATCCCCATGTTGTAAAGTCCCATAACAGCTTGTCCCTTTACCGACCTCTGATAATCCCACATGCTTTCCTGATCCTCGTAAAGAAATACAATGGTTTTGCTTTCGGGATAATAGCCGTAGCGCATGCCTTCAGTCTTACGGCTCTTTTCAAAAATTTTTCCGATATCCTCCACAATATCCTTATCTGCTTCTGTATATTTTATAATAAAATTGTCTGTCTCATATATAAGAAACGAAGGTGTCAGCTCGCTGCTCCTTACCTGGGCAAAAACCTTCAAAGCCTTGTAGCCCTGCATTTTAGCAGCAATAAGTCCTTTGTCGCCTGCGAAAAAAAATAGTACTGAAACCATTGTTAGTACTATTGCAAGTCCCGTTATTTTCTTTTTCATGCTTCCAATTCCTTTCTATATGTTTTTCGAAATGATGGAATCAGAAACATTATACTATATATTTATGTAAACTTCATTGGTATATTATGATATCTTGTAACCCCATCAATGACAGCCGCTGCAGCCTCCACAGCTTCCGCTGCTGCAGCCTCCGCTTCCTTTGGAGGAGCCTCCGAAGCTGCATTTTCCTTCAAACACCTGTCTTACCTCGCTGCTTCCGCATTTGGGACACTTAATATCATCCCTGTTTGATAA
>JAEXXN010000472.1 GCA_023405875.1 Bacillota bacterium
CTGTTACAGGCGCTCTGGATGGTCCTTATGTATATTTTAAAATGGACCTTGCCACAAATGAGATTATTGAGAAGAAATTTGAACCTGCTCCAGACTATGCTGAATCAGGCAGAGCAGAGTTTGTTGAGCATAGCGGAGAAGTAATTGAATTAACTGATGAGCGGATGGTTGAAATCGGAGAATATTTTGAGGAACTGATTATGGAAATAGAAACAAATTAACATACCGAGCCAGGCTCAGTCCCGTTCAGCAGTGTCGTGAGCATAGAACAGTCAAGCATTATTTCACGGAATGCAATAAGGAGGAATTTTATGAATACTTGGGACAAGTTTCTTCGTAGAGTGGAGAACACAATTGACAAATATAGAAGTGAAGGGTCCGATATTCTATTCTTCAGGGGACATAGCGATTCAAGCTGGAAACTGGAGCCAAGCCTATGGAGAGACAATTACCACAACCGCTTGGAAGGTATACTATATTATGATTTTGTTTCAAATGCTGCACCGTTGTTACCGGCAAACAGTGATTCATGGGATATGCTTTTTGAAATGAGGCATTGCGGCCTGCCTACAAGATTACTTGATTGGTCCGAAAATTTTGCTGTGGCACTATATTTCGCAATAAGCAATAATCCGGTAAGCCCATGTATATGGATACTGAACCCGTTTGAACTAAATAAGTATTCATGTGAGCAGGAATGTATTTTGAATCCGACTACTGACCTTGAATATAGTTATTTTGGAGCCTATATAGATGAAGAAGAAACAGCGTATGAAAATCCCGTTGCAATTTATCCGACAAAGCAAAGTAAGAGAGTCTTTGCACAAAAAGGTGCTTTTACCTTACATGGAAAAACAAGAACGCCTTTAGAGGAATTATATCCGAAATGCCTTACTAAAATTGAAATTCCCCAAAGTGCTGTAGATAGGGCATTGACTTTTTTGGAGCTTGCCGGCATAAATGAATATTCTATTTTTCCAGACCTTGATGGACTTGCGAGATATTTATGCAGAAGACATTTGGCATTAATGCGGAATGATGCTTAACAAAGCTGGCTTGGCGGAATGGGATACAGAGCCTGATGAACAATGTCTATCTGCACATTGATTTGCTGTTGTGAACCATGCATATATAGAAGTATGAAGTATATGTTAACAAAAAATAATTGAGGTGATAATCATGAGCTTTTTAGAATCCTTTGAGACAAAACGAATGAAATTTCGATTTCTCAGCTTGAATGATATTGATGTGATCTTCAGACAATTTTCGGATCCGGACATGTGCAGATATTTTAGCGAGCCGCCCTGTGACATGGAAGAAGCAAAAGATATTATTGAACATTATCAGAATTCTGAAGGTAAGGGATATCTTAGATATGGAATGTTTGAAAAAGCTACCGGTGCATTTATCGGGACCTGTGGTTATCATTATTGGGATAAAGAACGTAATCAAGTTGAGATAGGCTATGATACCTGGAAGGAGTATTGGAGGCAAGGGTATATGTCGGAAGCATTATCGGTGCTTATCGATATATGCTTTGAGCAGCTTGGCGTCAATTGTATTTATATATTTGCACATCCGCAAAATGAGGCATCTATTGCTGCTGTCAGGAAGTTTGGGTTTAAAGAATGTGAGCCTTGCAGGGACTTGGAAGTAGAACCTCAGATATGTATGAAGCTGATACGAAAATAATTCAGGAAATAAGTTACTCATATCCTAGCATGATATGGAGTGAAGCGAATGCAAAGAAAGAGAGGTGGGCTTATGAGGAAAGTAAAAATAACTGTCCTGAAAAAATGCTTTTACGAAGAATATGCAGAAGCTTATTTAACAGAGGGAAAATCAGTAGGACCATGTCCCTTATTGGAGGAAGGGGATACGTTCGTCTTTGAAGGAAACGCTGTAATGCCGGAGGGCTTTTGCCCCTGGGCATGGATAGATATTTACAGGGGTGTGACCGCCCTTGCCGCCGGAGCCACATATACACCCTGGAACAACAAGGATGGGATGCAGATTCTATGCTGCACAGACGGAGTCCGGCCTGTGGTATTTGCTTTGGAGGTGATATAAAATGAATAATATGGTCCTATTGGTTGTAGATGTTCAGACCGCCCTGATAGAAGGCCATCCTTATAATGAACATAAGGTTATCGGAAATATAAAAAGGCTTATTTCTACCGCAAGGGAAAACAAAATCGAAGTTATATATGTAAGACATGACGGCGGTAAGGGGGATGAGCTTGAGTACGGTACCGACGGGTGGCAGATATATGCTGAGGTAGCCGATGCTGCCGGGGAGAGGATCTTTGACAAAAGATACAACAGTGCTTTCCTCCATACCGGACTGAAGGAATACCTGGAGGCCGGTCAGGTTGATACTATCGTATTGGTGGGACTTCAGACGGAATACTGCATAGATGCAACCGTCAAGGCTGCTTTTGAGTACGGTTACAAGCTGATAATTCCCGAGCTTACAAATACCACCTTTGACAATGAATACCTCACAGGGGACAAGCTGTATGAGTTTTATAACCACAAGATATGGAGCAGGCGTTTCGCAGCAGTTGTGACGGTTGAGGAAGCGGCAAAGGCTCTGGGAGGCAGCTGACATTTGCTGCCGGCAGCTTTTGCTTTAAGCGTCGGGCAGCCTTTAGGTTATTTTGCTGATGAGAGGATCGATATAAGTTGTTAAAAGCAGATAAGCTGAGTTCAAATGCCATTGACAATATTTCATATGACGATAGCCCAAGCTTTTCAGGGATTGTTGCCGGTGAATGTAAAGGCGACATGTGGGTTGACGATGTAGAGAACCCTAATATCGCACTGGTTGCTTCCTTTGCGGTCGGAGGGTTTTCAATATTGGGGGAAGCTGCCGATATTGAAATTTATAGAAGCTTCAAGGCTTTTTTGACGGAAGAAATGTTCCATAGGCTAAAAAGCATAGGAATTGATTGCTTTGAGTTTTCTATTGAGTCAGAGAAAGCGAAACCATATATACTTATGTTATTTGCTGAAAAAAACATCCAGGAAGAAACAGAATACTCATACCGTAGAAATGTCGGATATAGTGATAGCATAGCAGTTCCGGGCGGATATGAGATAATAAGAGTTGACTCTGAGTTTTTAGGGAAATTGGAAAGCGGCGCATTTGATAATAAAGAGCTTTTGACAGAACGGCTGCTGGAAGCCTGGGGAACTTATGAAGCTTTTCTGAAAAAAAGTATTGCATTTGCTGCAATAAATAATAAAAGAATAGTGTCGGTTATCGCCGGAACAGCGAGATTCAAAAGCATAGTTTCCATTGATATTGAAACAGAGGATAGCCATAGGAATAAGGGCTTGGCACTTGCCTTGACCTGCTGCTTTGCAAACGAATGCGCAGCTAATGGTTATACAGCACAGTGGGACTGCATGGAAGCTAATATTGCTTCAAGAAGGACAGCGGAGAAGGCCGGATTTCAATTGTTTAAAAGCAGAAAAGTATATTGCTTTGAAATCTGAATATGAGATTATATAGAAGCTGAGTATATGAAGAGGATTATAAGAAATAGGAAGTTATGCACAGTAAAATAAAAGTAAGAAAAGAAACTGGAGGAAGGTGGGTATATGACATTCGTTTATTTAATGCATAATCAGAAGCCTCTGAATAATAGCCTGGTAGAGAGTCATGTGCATTACCTGAAAGAACTGAAAATACAAGGTAAACTTATACTTTGCGGGCCTTTCAAGGATTATCCCGGAGGCATAGTTATTTTTTATGCGGAGGATATTGCTGAAGCAACAAGCATTGCAGAAGCTGATCCGTTTATTGCATCTGGCTGTAAAACCTTTGAAATAAGGACGCTTGAATTAGCTAATGAAGAGAACAATTACCTGCTTTAGTATGAGCCTGACCGTAAGCACCGATCAAAGGATAAGCCTGTTATCGGTCATTACTGATAGCTTGACCGTAAGGATAATGCAAAGGGGAATAAGATGAATATTATATCAGTAAAAGAAAGCCCGGAGTATAAAGACAGGGCAATCAGGTATTTTCAAAGTAAATGGGCAACTAAGGATAGCATGATGGTTTATGAGGATTGCATCAGCAACTGTATAACAGCGGCCAATCCCCTGCCGCAGTGGTACTTGCTGGAGGAGGCTGGAAATATTATAGGCTGCGCGGGACTTATAACCAATGATTTCATCAGCAGGATGGACTTGTATCCCTGGGTTTGTGCATTATATATCGAAGCAGCATATAGGGGCAATTCTTATGGGGCACTATTGCTGGATAAAGCGAAGGAGGATGCTGAAAAGGGAGGATTTTCTCATTTGTATCTTTGTACCGACCATATAGGATATTATGAAAAATACGGCTTTAGCTATATAGGAAGGGGATACCATCCCTGGGGTGAAAGCTCCCGGATATATATGACGGCTCTGTGCGAATATTGAGTTATTTTAAACAGCCGAGGTGCCTGAACTTAAATAATATCACTATTTAACAAGTTTCAGTAATATTTTGCCAATAAAGCATTTGACACAAGAACATATGTTCTATAGAATAAATATAGTATATTATTTAATAAGGGGAGGATATTTTGGAGCTCAATTCTGGAACTGTTAAAAACATATTGGAAAGGGAGAAGCTTCTTTACTTAGCGACAACAAACAGCAAATATGCAGATAATTCAGCCGTCTGCTTTGCTTATGATGAAGATCTGCATTTGTATTTTGGGAGTTATTCAGATACGTTAAAATGCAGGAATATTGCACAAAATCCTTATGTCGCAATAGCTGTCGGAACACTGCAAATCCACGGAGCTGCTAAGCTTGTTCCCTATGGAAGCAATGAATACAAAAGCAAAAGAAAAATCTACGATAAGCGTTTTCCTCAATACGCAGCACTATTTGAAAAAGTAAATAATGAACTCTATGAAATAAACCCTCTTGTGATCTGGAACTATAACCCCTCGTCAGGGGAAATGAATAGAGATGAAATGATAATGGATTTTGAATACTATGAATCGATCTCGCCATATAAATTTCACAGCTATGCCGACCGTTTATTATAGAGCGGATTTTTCAAATTGAATTGTCTGCTTGTAATAGGGAAGGAATCTAAAATGAAGGGGTTGGACTGAGTATGAGAAATATTACAATGTGCGGATATCGCTGTGACTTATGTAAAGCACTGGCCTC
>JAEXXN010000522.1 GCA_023405875.1 Bacillota bacterium
CACCTATGCAATAGACAATGCTCTCCGTAACATACCCGAGCTGCCGCTGCCGAAAACCTCACATATGGTGTTCATATACATTGCCTATATACTCCTTGCTGCTCCCATAAGCTATCTGATACTTAAGAAAATGGACAGAAGAGAGCTGATGTGGATCACGGTACCGCTGCTTTCACTGGTATTCTCAGGGGCTGTATATGCGACGGGCGCAGGAACAAGGCTCACCGAACCGATTGCCAATGTAATAGCCCTGGTGGACATTGACAACAGCGGTACCATATCGCCCAAAATTTATGCAGGTGTCTTCACACCGCAGAAGGACAGCATCAGGATCGAAGCGGCAGAGGATTTCGACATTCAGCCTATGCTGCTGAACAGAGGCTATTATGGGGGATCGGCTGTAAATGACACCGCGGGAAAAAAGATAGATTCCAAGGTCATCATGGGCTCCAAAACCATACTGGAGTTCTATAAAAGCGGAGTATGGAGCATGAAGACTGTGGCCATGGAGACAGATGCGGTTATACAGGGAAGGCTGGAAAGCAAGCTGAACTATGCAAAGGGTGTCTTCACCGGGACTATAAGCAATACCTCAGGCTTTGACCTGGAGGAATGCTACATAATAACCCCAAACCAGTATGCCAATGTAGGCGCCATAAAAAATGGGGAGACAAAGCAGCTAAATATAAAACCAAGCAATTATTTCGGGCAAAGATATGAGCTGATAAATGCCATTTACAAGGACCCGAATTCAAGACCCCGGAGCTCGGGGCAGATTAACAGGTATACACCGGAAGAGATGACGCAGATAAGATCGAACAATCAGAAGAGGCAGGTATTGGAATACGGGTTCATGAATGAGGTCTATGAGGGCTTCCAGGCCAAACTGATGGCCTGGAGCAGTACGCCTGTTGCAGGAAAGCTGCTTGTAAATGGGAAGGCTGTCAGGGGCTACGAAAAGAGTCTGATAACCTCCGGGATCGATATGAGCTTCAGGGACGGGAATACTGTCGAGTATCCCCTGGGCTTTCTGAAACCGGCTATAGTTAATCTCCAGAATACCGGAAATTATGATGAATACGGCAGGATGTTCTATGGAAGAGGCTCCTTTGAAATACACTATGCCATTGACAGCAGCATCAGGCTTGAGAGCGTCAGTACCCAATATACCGTAGGAAATGCACAGCTTGTGCGGCAGTATCTGTGGGATGTCCGGCAGGGTGCCTGGGTTCTGGGAGAGTACAGGAACTATGATATAAAGGGTGAGCTGCTGGATAGATATATTGACGGGAACAACACTCTGAAGCTAAAGATTGAAATGGACGATGATAACGTTCAGCTTCCTCTTATTACTGTGAAGGGAAGTGTGGAATAATGCTTTCTATAAAGAATTTGAATAAAAGCTACGGAAGGTTCCGGGCGGTCACCGATCTGAACCTTGAGGTTCCGGAGGGAGAAATATTCGGCTTTGTCGGTCCCAACGGAGCAGGGAAGACCACAACAATGAAAATAATGTGCGGACTGCTGGGTGCCACTTCGGGGGAGATAACCCTGGACGGAGTGGATGTTATTAAGCACAGCAGCAGGATAAAAGAGAAAATAGGCTATATGCCTGATTTCTTCGGAGTATATGATGATCTTAAGGTAAGTGAGTATCTGGAATTTTATGCATCTATATACAAAATAAAGGGTGAGGAAAGAAAAAAAATAACCGGTGACCTTCTTGAGCTGGTAGAGCTTGGACACAAGCGGGAGGCTTACGTAGACAGCCTTTCGCGTGGGATGAAACAGAGACTCTGCCTTGCACGCAGCCTGGTACACAACCCCAGGCTACTTGTACTTGATGAGCCCGCTTCCGGAATGGACCCAAGGGCAAGGGTGGAGATGAAGGAAATATTGAAGAATCTTAAGGGCATGGGAAAAACCATAGTTATAAGCTCTCACATATTGCCCGAGCTTTCCGAGCTTTGCACCAGCATAGGGATCATTGACAAGGGCAGGATGGTGATCAGCGGGAGTGTATCGGAAATAATGCAGCAGGTATACAGCAAGAGGATCATAAAAATAAAGGTCATGGACAAAGTCTCTGAGGCTGCGGTGCTTCTCTCGGAATATCCCTTTGTTGACAAGCTGGTAACAGGAGAGGATACCATACAGGCCGGCTTTGAAGGTGATGAAGGAGATATGAGCAGAGTGCTTTCCGAGCTGGTAACAAAGGGGATACCGGTGGTATCCTTTGCACAGTTGGACGGCAACCTGGAGGATGTATTTATGAGGGTAACCAAGGGGGATGAGGAACAATGAATGTTAATCCTGTGCTTTTAAAAGAACTTAAGGTGAGAATGCGGGGCTGGAGAGCTGCCGGGATCATTGCCCTGTATCTGCTTATCCTTTCCATGGTAGCACTTTTTATAATCTACACCACCTTTATGAATCCGTATGGCTCAAGCATAGACCCGCAGGTTTCCGTCGGAGCCTATACAGGCCTTGCCGTAATACAGTTCATACTTATAATGTTCATAGTGCCTGCACTTACAGCAGGAGCCATAGCAGGAGAAAGAGAAAAGCAGACCCTTGATCTGGTGCTTTGTACAAAGCTGAAGCCCATATCTATTGTAATGGGCAAGCTGTTTGCTTCCATGAGCCAGACACTGCTGCTTATTGTTTCTTCACTGCCTCTTTTCTCGTTGGTTTTCCTTTTTGGAGGGATATCCATCAAAGAGGTGATCCAGCTTTTCGGTTTCTATATAATAACTGCAATTACAGTAGGCTGCATAGGCATATTTTTTTCGACCTGTTTGAAAAGAACAACCGCCGCAACTGTATTTACCTACGGTACGGTGGCTTTATTGTGCTTCGGTACTATATTCCTCGGAGTATTCTATATAAGGATCTTTTACAACTGGAATTATGACAGCTTCCTTCCGATACTTTATACAAACCCGATAGCAGGCTTCGGTTCACTGCTTGCAGAGCAGTTCGGCTATTCCGGGGGGAGCACGAACATCTTCCCCGGCATGTACTTGGCAAATCCTGTCCAGGGAGCAGCGAAGGCAATAGAACCTTGGCTTGCCAATGTGATCTTTGACGTGATATTATCAGCCTTCCTGCTGGTAATGTCGGCGATAAGGATCAATCCGGTAAGGAAGAGGATATTCCCAAAGCTGAAGCTCAGAAAGAAGTAGGGAACGATCCCCGTGTCGTTCCGAACCTGAATTCATCCCCGGATCAATACCAAACCAGTGCCGGTCAGACTGCCATATATAACTGAAGCTTGCTGTATACAACTGTGGGGAACGGTTCCAAACCGTTCGGGGCCACGAAAATTGTTGTTGGATATAAGGATGTGAAACCTATGAGTACAATCGATAAAGAGTTGATAAGGATAATAAGACGCATAAGAGACAGGCTCCATGCCGCCAGGATCATAAATGCCATGGTCCTTGGCCTTGGGTTGGCTCTTTGCATCGGAGCAGGGCTGGTTATAGGCGCAAGGTTTTTTCCAATATACAACGTATATATGTATATATTCAAAATAGCAGCAATTGCTGCAGGCATTGCATTTTTTTATTCTGCCTTCAGAACCCCCAGGAACGATCATGCTGCACTTAAGGCAGATTCTCTGGGTCTGGAGGAGAGGACTGTGACAGCCCTTGAGCTGCTGGGAGACCAATCTGCCTTCGCAGTATTGGAAAAGAACGATGCCCTGGAGCATCTTTCCAGGCTGCAATACAAGGGAAAAATATCCCTGATGCCCGACAGAAGATATTTGACGGTCTGCCTGATACTGACGGCAGCTCTGGCTTTGTCCGGTTTCATTCCCAATCCTATGGAAGGAAAAGCAGAGGAGCTTCACAAACTGAAAACAAGAATATCCGAACAGCAGAAAAAGGCAGATAAGCTGGCTGAAAGGGTAAAGGACAATCCCAAGCTGTCTGAGGAGCAGAAGAAAGAGCTGGATAAAATGCTCACAGAGCTCAAAGCCGAGCTTAAGGCTGCCAAGGATGAGAAGGAAATAAACAAGGCCCTGGGCAGGACTGAGAAAAAGCTTGAATATATAAGGGACAAATATACGCCTGCCGCTGAGCTGAACAAGATAGCAGATGTCTTTTCCAAAAACGAGATGACAAAAGCCCTGGCAGACATGATAAAAGAAAGCGACGGCAAGGCGTTTAAGGATAATATGAAAAAGCTGGCAGGAGAGCTGAAAAAGCTTTCTTCCGAAGAAAAGCAGGAGCTGGCGGAGGAGCTGTCAAAGCTGGCGAAGGAGCTGAAGAACAATCCTGAATTGGGCAGGGCCTTTGCCGAGCTGTCCGACAAACTGGCCTCCGGCGAGCTGGGAGATGTTTCAAGTGAGCTTGACCAGTTGAGCCAGAGCATTTCTGAGCTTATGGAGGATGAAAGCATCAGAGCTGCGGTTTCCGAACTGGCAAAGGAGCTGGGAGAGGCAAATACAAGCCAGAGCAGCGGTCAGCAGCAGGGACAGCAAGGGCAGGATGGAAGCGGACAGCAGGGCCAGGGGAATACTCCCGGCAGCAATGGGCAGCAGGGACAGGGCAGTCAGCCGGGCAGTAACGGCCAGGGAGCCGGACAAGGCAGCGGGGCCGGAAGCGGCACCGATATGGGAAATGAAAACCAGAAACCTGTACCCCCGGCCAGCGCGGGCATAAGCAAAAAGGACGGAGCTCAGAAGAAGGACGGGGAGTATGAGAAGGTATTTACCCCGCAGACCCTGGGCGGAGAGGGGGAGACCTCCAATCTGACCGGAACGAAAGGGACAGGGGGAACCACCGAACAGATAGTCACAGATAAGAGCCGGACTGTAAGAGGCAGCTCGGTGCCTTATGACCAGGTGGTGGGACAGTATAGGGACAAGGCGATGGAAAGCATAAACACTTCAGATATACCCCCCGGGATGCGGGATATGGTAAAGGAGTATTTCACCTCGCTGGAGGAGTAAATCAACCTGTATGCCGGCTGATAACGAGTCTAATGTTCCGAGGCTAAGAGTTTGTAAGTTCGTATAGGGCTGCGTCAAACTCGCATGTAGTATTTGTCGTTAATATTAGGACTTCAGTAACTATGAGGCTTTCTGATTCAGCAGCTTACCGGCTCGAACAGAGACGCAGCTTTTCCTATACTTCACTGACAAACTCTAAGCCTCTCCACAAACACTCTTTTATCAGCCGGCAAACAGGTTAAATCGAACATAAGTTGAGTAATCTTAGACAAGTGGCATACAAGGGAAACTGTAATCCTAGCAAAAAGGAGGAGACTATGGAAATAAACGAAAAGCAGATAAGGGATATAATCGATACCGTTAAAAATGTCGAAGCGGAGATCGGAAAAGCAATAGTCGGACAGAAGGATATAATAAGGCAGGTGCTGATTTCCATCCTGTCGGGGGGCAACGTGCTGCTTGAAGGAGTCCCGGGCTTGGGGAAGACTCAATTGGTCAAGACCCTGGCAAAGGTAATGGAGCTGTCCTTCTCAAGGATACAGTTCACCCCTGACCTGATGCCTGCGGATGTTATGGGCACCAATATAATCGTAAAGGATGAGGGGGGGAGCAGCCGCTTTGAATTCCAGAAGGGCCCCATCTTTGCCAATCTTGTACTGGCCGACGAAATAAACAGAGCCACACCCAAGACACAGTCGGCTCTCCTGGAGGCAATGCAGGAGCATACGGTAACGGTAGGAAAGACAACCTACAGCCTTCCGCAGCCCTTCCTGGTGCTGGCAACTCAGAATCCCATTGAGATGGAGGGGACCTATCCTCTGCCGGAAGCGCAGATGGACAGGTTTCTGTTCAAGCTCAGCGTATTGTTCCCCAGCTTTGATGAGCTGAAGGATATCATAGATATAACCACCTCCAACAAGTCTGCGGAGCTTAACAAGATCGTCGACGGGGCTTCGATACTGGAGATGAGAAAGCTCATAAGGGAAGTACCTATTGCCAGGCCGGTGCAGGAATATGCCCTGAAGGTGGTAATGGGCACCCATCCTGAAAGCGAGGGTGCGCCGGAGAGCGCAAGGAAGTATATAAGGTTCGGGGCAAGCCCAAGAGCTGCTCAGGCTATAATAACCGCTTCCAGGGCCATGGCGCTTATGGAAGGAAGGTATAACGTATCCTTTGAGGATATTAAGTATGTGGCATATCCTTCCCTGAGGCACAGGTTCTTCCTGAACTTTGACGCCATAGCTGACGGAGTGACTACCGACGGACTTATCTCTGAGCTTCTTGAAGCTGTAAAATAGGGACCGAAGCATGCTGGATATAGGGGCGGAACGGTTTAGAACCGTTCCGGTTGTTGCACATCATTCTTATACTGATGTGTTATAAAGGATAGAGGTGACCGAGTTGGGCGAAAGAATTTTTGATGCCGGGTTTCTGAAGAAGCTTGATACCATTGTAATAAACGTAAGAATGATGATGAATACAGGCTCGGGGGGGAACCGCAAATCCCGCAGCAAGGGAAGCTCGGTGGAGTTCTCCGACTTCAGGGAATATTCCATGGGAGACGATTTCCGGCGCATAGACTGGAATGCCTATGGAAGGTTTGACAAGCTTTTTGTCAAGCTTTTCATGGAGGAGCGGGAAGCGATGGTGAATATATTTATTGACAGCAGCCGGTCAATGGATTTCGGCGAGCCGAAAAAATCCCTGACAGCCCAGAAGCTTTCGGGGGTTTTGGCGTATCTGGCATTGAACAATCTTGACAGGGTATGCATCAACAGCCTTTCAGGAGAGCTTATAAAGCAATCCGCAGCTTTTAACGGCAGGGGAGCCTTCCAGCGCTGTGCAGGCTTCCTGGAGGATATGCAGTTTGCCGGGACTACCGATCTGAACGCCTGTATTAAAAGAAAGGAATTCAAGGGCAGCGGAGTATCAATAATCCTTTCGGATTTCTTTACAACCGGTGGGATAGAGGCTGCAATAAAATATCTGCTTTTCAAAAAACAGCAGGTAGCACTTGTGCATATCCTTGCACCTGAGGAGCTTGACCCGGCTGTGGAAGGGCAGCTTAGGCTGCTGGACAGTGAAACCGGGGAGGCAAGGGACATATCGGTTACGCCGGTATTATTGAAGCAATATGATAAAGAGCTGAAGGTATTCATTAATAATATCAGGGAGTTCTGCAGCCGGATGGGAGTGGGTTATATTCAGATTTCGTCGGCAGAGCTTATTGAGAAGATAGTTTTTGAGGATTTTACCAAAGCAGGTATTGCAGGAATCTGATAAAAATCAAGAAAACGTTTACGCGAAATATATAGGATGTGATTTAATGAGCTTGTTTTCCCCCTGGGCATTGTGGTTTTTAGCCTTCATGCCCCTTGTAGTTCTGATGTATATATTGAAGCAGAAATTTGAGGAACGCATGGTAGGCAGCATCTATCTGTGGCAGCAGGTGCTGAAGGATATTGACGTCAATACTCCCTGGCAGAAGCTTAAAAAAAACCTGCTGTTGCTGCTGCAGTTGTTATCTGTCCTTTTTCTGGTTTTTGCGCTTTCGGATCCCTATCTCAATACCGTTGGAGGAATGTATTCAAATCTGGTAGTGATAATTGACAATACCGGAAGTATGAATGCAAGGTACGAAGGAGGAACGAGGCTGGAAAAGGCAAAGCAGCTGGCGGAGGAAATGCTGGGTCGGACAGGAACAAAGGCCAATATCACACTGCTGACGGTTGAAAGAAATCCAAAGGTGGAGATAGGAAAGACCACAGACAAGGGAGAAGCCGTAAGCAGGCTCAGGGCTATAAAACCGGGCAGCTCCTCCGGGAATATAAATGATGCTGTTTCCCTGGTCAGAGCAATAGTAAAGCAATATGAGGGGAAGGTCAGCTACAAGGCTGTCTTTTATACCGACAGCCCTGTGGATACCGGAGATCTGAATGCAGAGGTGGTGTCTCTGGCATCAGAGCTGCAAAATGTGAGCCTGGATCATATATCATATTCAGAGGACGAGGGAGAGCTTACAGTCCTGGTGAGAGCAACCAACAGGTCTGCTGTCCCTCTCGGCCGGGAGGTATCTCTTTATGGAAATGACAAGGTGCTTGCTATAAAGAATGTCGAGTTGGAACCGGGGGAAACCGCTAACCTATACTTTGAAGGGATACCCGCGGCTGCTCCCTATTTATGGGCGGAGCTTACAGAAAAGGATGACCTGGAGGAGGACAATCAGATATATGGGGTGGTGAAGCTCACAAAGCCCAGAAAGGTATTATTGGTATCGGACAGCAACGTTTTTATAGAAAAAGCCCTGTCACAGGTAAAGGGTCTGGAGCTCTATAAAACCAATCCGGGGGAGGAACCGGACAAGGGCTATGATCTTTATATATTTGATTCGGTTACTACCGTTGAGCTGCCGGAGTCGGGAAGCATATTGCTGATAGCTCCCGGGGCAGGCAACGGGATAGTTGAAATAGGAGGAGAGCTTCAAGGGGGGCCCGGGGATATGTTGAAGCATCCCCTTACGAAATACATGGATAATGCAAGCTTTACAGTGGCAAAGCTGAAAAGCATGGAGGCACCCTTCTGGTCGGAGGTGCTTATGGAGGTCGACGGTGATCCCGCTGTGGTTTCAGGGGAATACAAAGGCAGAAAAACTGCTGCTATAGCCTTTGACCTTCACGACAGCGATTTTGTTCTGACTACAGAGTATCCCATTTTTATGTATAACCTGGTTTCATATCTGGCAGGAATGGAGACAGAGGATAGAGCGTCCTATGTATGCGGAGATTCTATTGATTTAAATCCCAGCCCGGAGGCGGAAGAGGTCACGGTGAAGGCTCCCGGAGGAGAGTCTTACAGGCAGGAGCTGACATATCCCATGCTGCCCTTTGACAGTACGGGACAGCTTGGGGTTTATGAACTGAGGCAGAATATAGGAGAGCTTGAAAGGATTTCAAGCTTTGCGGTTAATTTCCCTGTAGAAAGCGAATCGGTAAGCTATGCAGAGCCGGTGCAGGAAGCCCGGAATACCTCTGAAGCTGTAGCCGGACAGGGAGGCACAAGGCTGCAGGAGTGGCTGATAGGCTTGCTGCTGCTTGTTGCAGCGGCAGAATGGGTGGTGTATATGCGTGGTTATTGATTTTGAAAGGCCTCTGCTGCTCTTTCTTATTCCATTGTCGATATTTTTTGTGCTTTATACAGGCCGAAGGCTCGGCAGGATGTACAAACTCAGAAGGGGACTGATACAGGTACTCAGAAATGCAGTATTTACACTGCTTATACTTGCCCTGGCCGGGGTGAATATAAAATGGCTTGTGGATACAACCACTACAATTTTTCTTGTGGATGCCTCGGACAGCATGAAGGAATATAGGATAACCTCAGAGGAGTTTGTAAGAAAAGCTATGAGTCAGAAGGGCTCTAAGGATCAGTCCGGGGTTGTGGCTTTTGGGGATAACTCTTTGATAGAGAGCTTTGTATCCCGGGCTCCGGTGTTTGACAAAATAGAGACCCAACCGGTGGGGATATACACAGATATAGAAAATGCGCTGACAACATCAGTATCCCTGCTTCCCCAGGACAATAAAAAAAGGATAGTGCTTATAACTGACGGAGAAGAGAATGAGGGCAACAGCTCAAAGCTGGCCTCCAGTATTATAGGCCAGGATATTGATTTCAAGGTATACCGTATAACACGTGAACAGGGAAAGGAAGTGGCTGTTGACAGCATAACCCTTCCTAAGCGTCTCAGGGTCGGTGAGGAATTCAGCAT
>JAEXXN010000183.1 GCA_023405875.1 Bacillota bacterium
CTCTTATCCTGTTTATATTGCCGGATTTCACCATGCCCTTCAGCTTGTCAGCAACCTCATTGCCTTTGACAGACATTGTCTCTGTCCACCGTTTTTCACCATCCGCTTCGATGTTTATCAAAGCGTCCACAACATTTCCGTCTGCTGCCTCCAGGGCTTCCTTGGCTTCCTTATATGATACACCTGTCCTATCTCTGATAATATCTACCTTCTCAAGACTTATATCCATGGGTTATGCTCCTTTCGCTTCTGTTATTGCTCCGCCGACTAAACAATGCCAATCTTTGCGGTCTTTTTGCCGCAATGCTGCGTTGTCGTCAGTCGCAATATACGCATATTACTTCTTCCTCCGTCTTGCCTTGTGGTAAAAATCCACGCAAATCTTTGGCAAGGTTTAATCGGCGGAGCAATACATATTTCTAGGCTTCCGAGTCCTTTACCGCATCCAAAAAATCAAGAGACCTGAACCTTTTGTCCAGGTGGTTTTGGACGAAGGACCTAGTTATTTTATCTATTTCATTAAAAATAGTATTATCAATTTTCTTAGTATTTAGTCTAGAAATTTCAGTGTTCAACAAAAATTTAAAAGCCTCTGCGGCACCCTGGCTAAGTCTGAAAACATCTGACGTCCTCCTGGCCTCCTCGTCGCCGCAGCAGTTTTCGCAAATTACTCCGCCAAGCTGGATGCTGAATCTCCTGAATTCCGTTCCCGCTTCCCGGCATATGGCACACCTGTCCAGATTGGGCCTGTATCCGCTTATATCCATAAGCTTAAGCTGGTAAGCCAGGTGGATCAATCCCATGGGAACCTCACCGGTAGAAAGGTAATAGAGGGCTTTTGCAAGGAGAAGAAACAGCCTTTCGCTGGAAATATCCTCATCAGATACTGCTTCTGCAAGCTCTGTAAAATAATTAGCATAGGAAAGTCTGAGCAGATCCTTTCTGATATTATAAAAGGTCTGCCTTGTCACGGCCTGGGAAATGTGATAGAAGCTCGACCCTTTATACATGACAAACTCACTGAAAACAAAAACCTCAGATGATGAAAGGAGGCTGCTTTTGGGTTTCCTGCAGCCTTTGGCAATTGCTTTAACTTTTCCGTTGTTTCTTGTGAGTATTGTAAGTATCCTGTCCGCTTCTCCCAGGTTGGTATGCCTGAGTACTATCCCCTCGGTCTTGGAAATTGCCATTTTCCCACTCCTAATTATACCCTAAGTTCTTTAATATACTCTTGTTGTCCCGCCAGTCGTTTTTTACCTTGACCCAAAGCTGCAGGTTTATTTTGCAGTGCAGCAGATTTTCTATATCAACTCTTGACCTGACTCCTATTTCCTTAAGCATGCTGCCCTGTCTGCCTATCAGTATTCCCTTATGTGAATCCTTCTCACAGAATATTGTGGCCTCAATATCCATAAGGTCCCTGTTTTCCCTTTCCTTCATGGATGTAACCTCAACGGCAGTACCGTGAGGCACTTCCTCCGAGGTAAGCTCCAGTATCTTCTCCCTGATTATTTCAGACACAATGAATTTTTCCGGTACATCTGTATAAATATCCTCTGTAAAATACTTGGGCCCCTCCGGCAGATACTTGACTATTTCCTTCAGAAGCTCCTCCAGGTTTTCTCCGGTGCTTGCCGAAACAGGTATTATACTGTTGAAATAATCCTCATGCATTATCAGAGAAGCCGCAAGCTGCTCCAATTTTGCTTTGGGTATCTTGTCTATCTTGTTCAGCACCAGTATGACAGGAGATTTGATGTTCTGTGCAATCTCTATTATATGCATGTCTCCGGCCCCTATATCGGTAGAACAGTCAAGCATTACTACGGCGACATCCACTCCCTTGAGTGATTCGGTAGCCGTTTTCACCATGTATTCTCCCAGCTTATGCTTCGGCTTGTGTATCCCCGGAGTATCTATAAAGACTATCTGATACTCGTCGTTTGTATAGATGCAGCGGATCGAATTCCTGGTTGTCTGAGGCTTGCTGGATATTATAGATACCCGCTCGCCCAGCAGCCTGTTTATCAGCGTGGACTTGCCTACGTTAGGCCTTCCGATAATTGTAACAAAGCCTGATTTAAATTTTTTGTCCATCCTTTCCCCTCCTATGAAGAATGCGGCTAAGCCGCATTTTGTTACGCGTAACCCGCAACCGCTTTATTGCAATCTTCTATTCATCCTTTTCAAAGCCTACAAAGGCTTCCGGCAGCAGCTCCCCTATGGTGTGGACCCTTACCTTGTCTCCGCTTCTGGTTACAAGCTTGATATCCAGGCCCCACTCCGACATGAACTGCCTGCATATCCCGCAGGGATATGTAAAGTCCTTCAGGTTGCTTGCAACTGCAATGGCTTCAAATTCCAACTCCCCTTCAGATATTGCCTTTGTAAACGCAACTCTTTCCGCACATATCGTTGCGCCATAGGAGGAGTTTTCTATATTGCAGCCGGTATACACCTTACCGCTTTTTGTCAGCAGCGCCGCTCCTACTCTGAAGTTTGAATACTTCACATAGGCGTTTTGCATGGCTTTCTGAGCTTCATTCAATAGTATTTCATATTCCACGTTTTTCACTCCTTAATATCAATCTTTACATTTTGAGGAACCACCTGTATCCATGTAACTCCCTTATTCATTACTATCTCATTACCTTTAAGGTCCTTATAGAATGTTTTTGCGCTTCTATCGCTCTTGCTCCACTCTATCTCTATAAGCTTTCCTCCGGTCAGGTAATAGCCTCTATTTTTGCCGAGGTTTTCAACTTCCAGCCTGCCTACCTTATCAAGGACCTTGGAGGTGGTTTTTTCTACGATAATATTTGTAGTGGCGATCTCAGTTCCCGATTCCTTATCCTTTAATCTGACACCATTTATTTTTCTGTAATATAATTTGTCCTTTTCATCATATTCATACCCTACTATGTAATTCTTGCTGTATATGAAGCTGATCGCATCCGTAGCCTTGCCATCCAGGTCGGTAAACTCCTCACTGAATTTAAAATATTCAGGGGCGGTTTTGTTATTGAATTTGTTGGTGACCATTACCTCCCGCATAAGCTTGGTGCTGGTATAAAGATTGTGCGGCATCTTCCTGTCCTTTGAACGCCAGAAGCAGGGAGAGCCCTTAAGATCGTTGAGAGTGTTCACCTTAAGTGTGTTCAGATCCTGTAGCGCCTGGGGGCTTCCTCCGCAGTGCACATAAACGGCATTGAACTCCAGGGCTTTATCTATGAAGTATGGCCTTGCGCTTCTGACAGGCCCTATTTTTTCCGAATGGTTGTGATGAAATATCGCCATATACCTTGTGATATTCCCTTCAACGGGTATCTCATATACTATCTCCGCTTCCAAAAGTCCCGACTGGGGCCTCGCATTTATTTCATTATCCAGCATGACAGCTATCGGTCTCAAATTAAGGTCCTCTTCATTTTCTACAAGCATTCCCGTTAAAGGACATGGAGAGCCTTGGGGCGGAGTAGGTGTGGGTTCGACCGTGGGAACAGGTGTAAGTTCTGGTTCAATAACAGCTACAGGCTCCGCCTTTTTATTACATGCAAAAAATATTACTACAGCAAGTACTACAAGCATTAATACCAATAACCAGCTTTTTCTGTTCATTCGAAACCTTGTTTTTCTTCGAAGCCCATTTCTCATTTGAAACCCTCTTTCTTCATAATTTTCTGTGACAGCTTGTCCATACAATGCGTTATAGCAAGGCGGGAGATATGCAGTTAGGGCACATCCGTCGCCTTGTTATAAGCCGTTACCGATAATTTTCAAAATAATAGCCCATATATATCTGCCAAAAATGAGACAGCCTATAATTATCGCATTTATCGAGGAAACCAGGACAGCACCCGCCGCTACATCCTTGGAGATCTTCGCGATGGGATGGTATTCCTGGGTCGATGTATCAACTGCTTTTTCTATTGCCGTATTAAAAATCTCACATATGAACACCAGGGATATTACCATGATTATTACAATAAATTCCAGCCTGCTTATTCTGATCGCAAGCCCGAAAGCAAGGACGAATACGGTAAAAACAGAATGTATCCTTATGTTTCTTTGGGTTTTGAAACAGTATGCTATTCGTGCAAGGGCATACCTCAGGCTTTCAAGGAATTTTCTATGGTTCACTTCCTCACTTCCTGTCTATTTTGTAAGATTCAACTCTTTCAATATTTCTTCCTGCTTTTCAAAAATATCCCCATCTGTTGCTTCTGTCTCATGGTCGTAGCCCAGAAGATGGAGCATGCCGTGAACCAATAGAAAAGCCAGCTCACGGTTAAAGCCGTGCTGGTATTCCTTAGACTGCTCCAAGGCTTTTTCCATTGATATAACTATATCCCCCAAGGCCAGCTCCTCATCAATGTACTCAACATCCTCCTCTTCCTCCTGCTCCTCCTCTATAAAATCAAGCATTGGAAAGGAAAGTACGTCTGTCTCCCTGTCAATGCCCCTGTACTCCTTATTCAGGCTTCTTATCTCTTCATTGTTTACAAAAGAAATACTGATTTCGTATTCCTCCTGAACGCCTTCAAATTCCAGGACCTTTTCCACCACTTGGGTTACAAGGGCTTCCAATGCCTCATCCACAGCAATAGCTTCCTGTCTGTTATCTATAAATACCGACATATGATTACCTCCGTTTTTTTATTTATCATTAATTGTTCTCCTACAGTATGATTATCTATAGCTGATGTACCGGCAATGGGTCAAGCCGGTGCTTCGAAGCCCCTGCTCATCCTATTGCCCGTATCATATATCCTTGATAGTTTCAGGGTACTCGATTCTATCATGGAATATCCCTGCCAGCACCTTAACAAAAGCCCGCCCTATCATTTCCAGATCCTTCAGGGTGAGGTCGCATTCGTCAAGCTGTGCATCATTGAGCTTATCCTTTATTATCTTCCTTACCCCCTGCTCAACCTGATCCTTGGTCGGCTCGGTCAATGACCTGATGTAAGCTTCAACAGAATCCGCAGCCATTACTATAGCCGCTTCCTTTGTCTGAGGCTTCCTGAAGGGATACCGGAACTTGGCCTCATCCACGCCTTCACTGCCTTCGGCCTTCATTGCCTTGTGATAAAAATATGCAACAAGGGTGTTCCCGTGATGCTCCTCGATTATTCTGACTACAGCGGAGGGAAGCTTATACTTCTCTGCAAGCTCAATTCCGTCCTTCACATGTGAGGTTATAACAAGAGCGCTCAGGTTCGGCGTTATCTTGTCATGGGGATTATCCTTGGTAATCTGGTTCTCCTTGAAAAAGTAAGGCCTCTTAAGCTTGCCGATATCGTGGTAGTAAGCTCCTACCCTGCACAAAAGAGGGTTCGCCCCTATATCCTCCGCTGCCGCCTCTGCAAGATTGCCCACCAGTATAGAGTGGTAGTAAGTGCCCGGTGCTTCAATAAGCAATCTTCTGAGTATCGGCTGGTTGGGATTTGAGAGCTCCAGCAGCTTTACCGGTGTTATTATGTCGAAGGCTGTTTCAAAAAAAGGCAGGGTGCCGATTGTAAACACTGCCGAAAGAATACCCCCGATGGTGCCGAACATACCGTTATACAGAATTACGGATAATTCCTCCCGGTTAAGCATGCCTACGCTGAAAATTATCAGAAGGTTCACCATACTCACGGCAAGTCCTGCCAGTATAATGGTACTCCTGTGATGTGTCCTTGCCACCATACTCGATGCAAGTATTCCGGACAGCAGCATTATTGACACTATCTGCATGTCAAAGCCCCCAAGAAAACCGGCGAGGATCGACATCATGATATTGGTCATTATGGCTACTCTTGTGCTTATAAGTATTGAAACAAGCATTGCTCCCGCAGGCAGTATTATCAGGTAGGCGGATATGCTCTCAGCTACTATCGTCATTACAAGTGTCATTACAGCTATAAGGCTGATGAGAAAAATCGTTGAATTACTGTCCCAAAGCTTTTTATCCAGATCCCTGATATATAAGCCCATTATTGCAAGGCATATGCTTATTATGACTCCATAGCCCGTATAAAACTCAATATCAATATTGGCATTGCTTTCATACAACAAGCCGTACGCATCCAGCAGCTCTATCTGTTGGGAGGTCACTTCCTTGCCCTTGTTGACAATAATCGTACCCTTCCGTATCACAACATCCTCGACCTTGTCCTTTTCAAGCTGCTTTCTCTCCAGGGTGGTCTGCTCATCATAATACATATTGGGTTTTAATATCATTACTGAAATATCTGCACCAATCTCATTAAGCTTGCTTTGTTTAGGAAGGTTCATAAAGAACTCCCTTATTTCACTCCGCTTGGTGTTCAGCTGCTGTTCGGTTATCCTTCCGCTTAGCATCTGATTGTTTATGTATCTGATATTGTCACTGAGCGTTTTTATATCTGATTCTGAGGCGTTGAGCAGGGTATTATATACACTGTTCCCCAGACTTATGTTGGAGCCCTGCTCCAAAGCAGCCAGCTTTTGCGCTTTGTCAAGCTCCGCATTTGCTTTTGTTGAATTCAGAAGTATAAAAAAATCACTTATCTTCTTCTCTATTTCTATCTGTACTGTAAGGTCCAGCTTGTAAACAGGCTGGATGCTGTCTTCCGCCTGTTTCCTCCTTAGCTCTGTAGCAGACTTGTCCACTATATCGGAGGGAGCATATATATCTTCGTTGGATATATCTCCCAGCTTGAGCTGGTATTTTGGGGGAGTCACATTGAGAACAAACAGAGAAAAAAGAGCAGCAAAAAGGCACACTATCAGAACTATTCTTATGGTAGTGCTGCTCTTTGCCAACCTTTTCAAACTCATAACAGAAAACTTGATCATTTGTATTCTCCCATGTCCTATCTTTTGCCTCGTTATAATATATTATCTTCCGGCTGCTCTCCGGCAAAGGGCTTTTTCTTATCCTCATACTTTTCATATGCCTTGATTATATCCCTTACCAGCTTGTGTCTTACTACATCCTTTTCATTAAAATGCACAAATCCGATACCCTTTACATTCTTCAACACTTCCATGACTTCCTTCAAGCCTGAATATTTTCCTCTGGGTAAGTCGATCTGTGTTATATCCCCTGTAATGAC
>JAEXXN010000229.1 GCA_023405875.1 Bacillota bacterium
ATGCAGCACTTCGATCTCCTTATATTTCAAGGAAGCCTTTACCGCGGCTATTGCATGTGTGGATATTCCGAAGCTTCTTATATAGCCCTTTTCCTTTGCCTTAATAAAATATTCCATAGCCTCCTGATGTCCTTTAAGAGTGTGCTCGCTTTCCTGCTCATGAAGAGAAAATATATCTATATAGTCTGTGCCCAGCTCCGCAAGCGCTTTTTTCAGGCTCTGCTCCGCTCCTTCGGCGTTATAAGCATAGCACTTTGTGGATATTACTATATCCTGCCTTCTGCCTTGCATTGCTTTTCTTATATAATCATATGTTCCATACAGCTCCGCAGTGTCTATGAAATTTACTCCCAGATCGAAGGCGGCTTCAATAACCGAAGCTCCTTCAGAAAGCCCCAGCTTAGCCTGAAGAGGCCCTATGGTCAGACTCCCGAAGCAGAGCCTTGAAACCTTCAGTTCTGTATTGCCCAGTTTCCTGTAATCCATCTCCTACCCTATTCCATTCCTTTCCCCCATGCACAGCAAAAGCATGGTAAATGCCACACTGATCATTGACGTAGCAGCAGAAACTATCCCCGAATCATTGATTGCAAATCCTATTATACTTGAAGCAGCAGTTCCTATCCATACGCATTTCATATATTTGTTTTTTTCAAAAATCCTCTGAAGCATTTTTGCAGGCCTGAAAAGCATGAAGGCAATCAGTGCAATTATGGCCAGCAGCACCTTGGTCCATATGGTATACCTTATCAGCCTGAGATTCATGGCAATTTTTCTGGTAATGGTTGAGGTAATAACACCGGGGCCATTTGCTCCTGTGTCCTCCACCAGGCCGCCTATATGGGATTGACTTCCTAAGCCGACAGAGTCAATAATCATCAGAAATGCAGCCGCAGCAACAATACTAAAAATTCCTGCCGATACATTCCTTTTATTAAATTTTATACCATAAATAAGGAAATAAGCAAGCATATACCCTGAGAACCCGGCAACAGCATCTCCGAAATTAGCTCCAAGGAAGGTCAGCCCCAGGATAAGGGTACAAAAAATACTGAACACTATGGCGCTGCTTCGGCTGAAGCTCTTGCCGGCAAGCTCCAGAAAGCTTCCCGCAGCTATAAGAGAACTGCCCACAAACATTCCTGCGTATTCATTTCCGATCCCGTAAAATCTCGCTCCGATCTCAGGGTCATAGCCAAGCACCGATTGCTTGATGAAAGGGCTTCCCATTAAAATATCCAGGGTCAGTCCCGCAAAAAGCAGCATAGAGCTGCAAAATGCCATTTTCAATACATCCTTCAGCAGCAGCTGCATTATAACCGAAACAAGTACGGCACAGACTGCCGAATAAAAAAAGAAGCTGACCGGATCATCGCCGGATAGTGATGAGGGCATATACAGAAAGGCTACCGGAAAAGTAAGGATGATACAGGCTAACACACTGCCTGCCTTTTTTACAGAGGCTCTTTTTTTATTTTCAAATATGACTGCAATAATAAAAAGTACCGCCAACACAGCAATGACAAGCATTGAATAAGCAGTAAGAACAGGCGCTCTCAGCCTCGATACCCTGATTATTTTTTCGTTGTCTGCTATAAGGAAAGCAAGGGGAGCTTCCTTTGGGAGTTCTTTTATATTGCTGGAATCGGAATACCCCAGCTTATTGATTACAAAATCTGCTATATCAGTGTTGAGGACCATACCCTCACGCCTTGTTTTTGTTGAATACAGCAGGCCGCCTTCCTCTGCCTGGTATACCAAAACCGGCGTAAGCCTGTTGTTTTTCTCCGATTCGACCCTGGATGGATATGTAGATATGAATATAATGGTTTCAAAGCCGCCGGTACTGACAAGCTCTTCAACAAAGCCGTCTATATCCCTCAGTACTTCCCTTCTCGCAGACTGAAAGGCGTGCTCCGGCACTGACGGCCTGGCTGCCTCCAGTCGCTCCATATCGCCTGTATCTATTACCATAAATGAAGAAGCCGGCAGATATTGCTTGTACAATTCTGCCAGCCTGTTATAATCAGTCCGCCTTCCGAGAGGGAACATTTCATCTTCTTTTAAAACCTTTTCTGTCTCTCCTGAAGCAATCCTTCCGCTGCTGTCCATTGCCACAAGCGATGAGCTTCTGTTGACCTCTGCGGCATCGGAATTTCCCAGTAAACAGACGCTTCCATTGTTCTTTTTGATTACATCGCCCAAATACCCTATATATTTCCGGTATTCACTGTTTTGGTTTCTTTTGATAAGCTTGTATATATTACTGTATACGAGACTGCCCTTGTCCGAAGCTTTTATACTGTCGGCGGAGGTCATGCTTTTATCAAGCTCCAGCTTCTTGCCGGAACCTATAATAAGCTTTGATTTTTCAGCACCTGCTTTTCCCGTCTGCCTGTTGCTCATTAACGCAATATGGCTTTTATCCGCCAGAGTGCTCAAAAACTCCATCGTCCCAAGGTCGTTGATGTCGATATAATCAGCTATTACCATAACTACCTTGTTATCCTCAGCATTGCCCTGGTCACAAAAAACAACCGTTGTTAGTACAATGCCGCAAAGTATCAAAGAAAAAAAAGCAAAAATGCTTTTGTTCAATCTTATCTCTCCTGAACCGGATAAGAC
>JAEXXN010000244.1 GCA_023405875.1 Bacillota bacterium
TATCCGCCCTGGTTGCAGGGGTGCCCAGACCGCTGGTCCTGTCCAGGGCTTCACGCAAGGCTTCGTCATCGATGAATTTACCCGGATGCTCCATTGCAGTCAGCAGTGTAGCCTCAGTATACCTGGCCGGAGGCTTGGTTTTCCTGTTGGTTGATTTGACGGTCAGGAATTTCAGCTTATCTCCTTTTTGCATGGGAGGCAGTGATTGCTCCATATCCTCATCGTCATTCTGATTATCAAAGCTGCCTCTATCGTCATATACAGCCTTCCAACCCATGGCCTTTGTCACTTTTCCCCTGGCAAAAAGCTGCTCCCCGGCAGCCTCTACCTTTACAGTAGTCTGTTCATACTGGTAGGCAGGGCTAAGGACTGCAAGAAACCGCTTTGCAACCAGGTCAAATATATTCCGCTCCTCCTGGCTCAGCTCGGATAACCTTACCGGCTGTTCAGTGGGTATGATTGCATGATGGTCGCTGACCTTGCCGTTATCAACAAGCCGGCTGGTGGTATTTATTTTACCTCTCAGAAGGCTTTGTGCAGCCGCAGCATAAGGCCCTATTGCGATGCTTTTCAGCCTGTCCGGCAGCGTTGGTATGATATCGGTGGTAATGTGCCTTGAATCTGTCCTGGGATAAGTGAGTACCTTGTGACGCTCGTACAAGGTCTGCATTATTGACAGAGTCTGTTTGGCGGAATAGCCGTACCGCTTGTTGGCATCCCGCTGGAGCTCTGTCAAGTCATAGGCCAGGGGATGGGGCTCGCTTTTGGCTTCCTTTTTAATATCGGTTATCTCCCCGGTCTGCCCGGTAAGCTTGGCTACTATTGCTTCCGCTCTTGCCTTGTCAAATAACTGTGTATTGTTGCTGTTCTTATCCCTCCACAGCAAGGTAAAGCCGTTGACCTTGGCATCAATTGTCCAGTAGTCTTTGGGAACAAAGCTTTTTATTTCATTTTCCCGCTGCACTATCATTGCAAGGGTAGGGGTCTGAACCCTGCCTGCCGATAATTGAGCATTATATTTGCAGGTAAGGGCACGGGTCACATTAAGGCCTATGAGCCAGTCGGCCTCTGCCCTGCACTGTGCCGCCCTGTACAGGTTGTCATAATCCCTCCCGGGTTTAAGCTGGTTAAAGCCGTCCTTTATGGCTTTATCTGTCTGGGAGGATATCCATAAACGCTTTATGGGCTTTCTGAAGCCTGCCTTTTCAATTATCCATCTGGCTACCAGCTCCCCTTCGCGGCCTGCGTCGGTGGCAATTACCAGCTCATCTACATCAGGCTGCTTAAGCAGGCCGCGAACTATACCGTATTGCTTTGAGGTTTCCTTGATAACTGCAAGCTCCATTTTATCAGGGAGCATAGGAAGGTCCTCCAGGTTCCAGGTTTTATATTTGTTGTCATAAGCCTCGGGATCAGCTAAAGTAACCAGATGACCCAGAGCCCAGGTTACAATATATTTCTGCCCTATAAGGCAGCCGTTGCTGTTCTGATTGCAGTTCAATACCTTTGCCAGGTCTCTTCCGACTGAGGGCTTCTCAGCCAATACCAATGTTTTGCCCATGCTGATTCTCCTTTACGCAGGGGCGCTTCACAAATCGCCCCTTCTTATCTACACTATAGTTTAACATTAAAATAATTTTTTAAAAACCCTCTTGATAAAAATAAGACGATATGATAGATTATATATATCGAAAATAATTATTAATTAATAATTATTAGGATTAATGTAAATGATATATTTAGGGAGGATTTACAATGAAAAAATACGTATGTACGATTTGCGGTTATGTACATGAGGGGACGGAAGAACCTGAGTACTGTCCACAGTGCAAGGCGCCTGCGGCAAAATTCGCATTGAAGGAAGAGGGGGCACACCAGTGGGCGGATGAGCACAGGGTAGGAGTTGCAAAGGATGTAGATCCTGAAGTATATGAAGGTCTTAAGATGAACTTTATGGGAGAGTGTACAGAAGTAGGCATGTACCTGGCAATGAGCCGCCAGGCGGACAGGGAAGGTTATCCGGAAATAGCCGAAGCTTTTAAGAGATATGCCTTTGAAGAGGCGGAGCACGCGGCAAAGTTCGCAGAGCTTCTTGGGGAAGTGGTTACAGCCGATACGAGAAAGAACCTGGAATTGAGGGTCGAAGCCGAATTCGGGGCATGTGACGGCAAGAAACAGCTTGCAACAAGGGCAAAGCAGCTTAACTACGACGCTATACACGACACGGTGCATGAAATGTGCAAGGATGAAGCAAGGCACGGCGCGGGCTTTGAAGGATTGCTCAGGAGACATTTCAAATAAAATTAAAATATAGGGGGGAAAAAATATGTATAGTGATCCTTATGGAATTGAAAACCTGAAATTAAGAGAAAAGGCCGAAAAAGAGAAAGAAGAAAAGAATACTCTTTTATTGGAAGAAATAACTGAGCTATTAAAGAGTATGAGCGAAAGATAAAATATTGGAGATAGATACCTGACATGATGTTGGACGGTTATAGTAAAAAGCAAAAGGGACGGTTCTTTTTGCTTTTTATTTTGAGTAATGTTGCCATTGCAGCATTACTCATTTTTATATTTCCGGTACTCTCAAGGGAAACTCATGTGAAGTTAAGCCATTTATTGATTACCGCCTTGAGGGAGTCAAAAATTAAAGAATCAACTAATTATCCCCTTTTTATTAATGGTGAATATACTAATATATGGCACTAAAACATATGATCTAGTATACAGCGGAGAGAAAGTTTTTGAATTATTATCCTAGAGATAGATTCTTGGACCATTCATAGTAAATAGCTTAGTGGGGTGTGGCAATGAAATTAGCAGGTCATCAACCGAATTATATTCCCTGGCCGGGATATTTTGTTAAGATGGCACAGTGCGATATTTTTTTAATTTTAGATACTGCTCAGTTTATAAGAGGCAGTTCATTGAATAATAGGAATCTTATCAAAACCTCCCAAGGGATACAGATGCTCACTGTGCCGGTCAAACGCAAAGGCAAGGGCTTGCAGCGGTTTGATGAAGTTATTGTTATACCGGGCTGGAAAAGGAACCATCTGATGGCACTCCAAGTAAACTACGCAAAGGCACCTCATTTCAAAGAAGTTTTCCCGATGCTGGAGCAGGTATTGCAAGATACAGGATATCTTATAGATACCAACAAAGCCTTTATCAGGCTTGTATATGACCTGCTCGGATTGAAAACAAAACTTGTTTTTTTATCAGCTTTACCTCAATATGCCGATCTTAGAAAAAATGAACTGATAGCTGCAATCTGCCGCCACTTTTCTGCTGACTGTTACCTGTCTGGTATTGGAGGGAAGATATATAATCAACCCGAGATTTTTGAAAAACAAGGCATTAAGTTGGAATATCTGGACTATCAGCCTATAACATATCCGCAGCTTTGGGGCAGCTTTATCCCCAATCTGTCTATAGTTGATATGTTATTTAACTGTGGGGCGGAGGGCACACGCAGGCTTTTATTGAGAGAGGTGCAAGTATGAGCAGAATACTGTTTTTTGCCCAATCTTCTAAATATACCCTGGGACTTCCTCTAGGCTTTAGAGAGCTTGATAGTCCTGTTTTTGTACTAAGGCATTTGAGCAAGGCTTCTATGGAAGAAGCGGTCGACCACTTCAAGCCTGACCTTATGATAACGGCAGGGTGGGCCTATCGCCAGCATAAGCGCGAGCATATAGACAAGCTGGTGAAGAAAGTCGCTAAGCATAAGATAAAGCATCTGTATTGGGCAACTGAAGACCCAAGATGGACCGAAGAGTGCTCCTTCAAGTGTATTGAAATCTATAAACCTGATGCAGTTATGACCATACATCCTGATAGTGTAAAAAAATACAGGGAGTTGGGGCTTCCTGCCGGGCATCTGGATTTTGGCTGCAATCCGGAATTCAATAAGTATGAACCTCCCAGCAGTAAATATGACTATGATGTAGCCTTAGTTGGAAATGGCGGCAAAGCATGGAAATCATACAGGAAGGATAGTGTTCAGA
>JAEXXN010000347.1 GCA_023405875.1 Bacillota bacterium
AATAATCAGAAAAGCCCATGAGAGCGCGGTTGCTGAGGGCATATGGGGTACAGACGATGCTTTTCTGGTCGAGATAATGGGGATCAAGGTGAAAATGATAGAGAGCAGCTATGAAAATATCAAGGTGACAACACCGGAGGATATAATAATTGCAGAGGCAATGATGGGCAGAAATTCTACAGGAGAGGTGATAAAATGAATCCCGGGTTCAGGATAGGAAACGGTTATGATGTACATAAGCTGGTGGAAGGCAGGAAGCTTACAATCGGAGGGCTGGAGATTCCTTATGAAAAAGGACTCCTTGGCCATTCGGACGCAGATGTGCTGGTACACGCAATAATGGATGCACTGCTGGGTGCCTGCGGTGAACCGGATATCGGAAGTCATTTTCCTGACAGCGATGTATCCTACAAGGGGATATCGAGCCTTGTGCTGCTGGAGAAGGTCAGGGATATTGTCCGTGCCAAAGGGTACGGTATAGCAAACATCGACAGTATAATTGTCGCAGAGCGTCCCAAGCTTGCACCTTATATAGACGGGATGAAGGAGAAGCTGTCCGGGGCACTTAAGCTTGACAAGGGGTTGATCGGCATCAAGGCGACGACCAGTGAAGGCCTGGGCTTTACCGGAACCGGTGAGGGAATTGCCTCCTATGCCGTAGCAAGTATATACAGGGAGGATTAGGCGGTATGTTTGCTTCAGGAAGAAGGGGAATGGGAAGCGGAAATAAATACGTATTTATTGTAATCATAATGATACTTGGAATTGTATATATAATGGGGGAGCTTTCTCCGGACAAGGAGGTTGTATTTCCCGAGAGTATCCGGTATGACGGACGCAGCTATCAATATACCGGGACCTTCAAAGGCTCGCCATTGATGTTCAAAAGAAGCAGGCCGGCCAGCGCAGAAGGGTTCCTGGCACTTTCCCGGAGAGGTACGAAAGCCTCCGAGGAGATATACATATATGAGGGGCATTTTAAATACAGGCGTTATGTGACAGTGGAATGATGCGCAATAATTCGGACGCCCACTGGGCGCCCCTACGAAATGATTACCGGTATTGTAGGGGCGGCCAGTGGCCGTCCGAATGTTTACATCTTTCATAAAATAAGCCAATAAGATAATAATAGAAAAAATGTATTGACATAGAAACTTTTAACTATAATAATATATATAATCGAAGGTTTCTGTTACAAAATATAATATGTGATGCGAGGATCGGGAAGAGTATGTCACAAAGGCTTACAGAGAGGAACCTTCAGCGGTTGAGAGGGGTTTCAGGTTACTTGGGATTGAAGTGCACCCGTGAGCACCCTGGAGGAAGCTGTTTGTTGCAACGGTGGTATTCCAAGGCGGGTAACCGTTAATTTATCCAGTGTTCAAAAAGAGTGGAACCGCGGATCTGCCCGCCTCTTTATTATGAGGCGGGCTTGTTTATTTATTGCTGTAAGGAACGGTTCACAGCCGTTCCGAATATTTAAAGGAAGGTGTTGGAAATGAAGCTATACAATACAATGACAAGAAAAAAGGAAGAATTTTTGACCCTGGTACCGGGGGAGGTAAAGATGTACTCCTGCGGACCAACAGTCTATAACTATTTCCATATCGGGAATGCAAGGCCCTTCATTATTTTTGACATTCTGAGAAGATACCTTGAGTATAGAGGCTACAAAGTTACCTTTGTTCAGAATTTTACAGATGTTGACGATAAGATAATAAAGAGGGCAAAGGATGAAAACGTAACTGAAAAGGAAGTGTCCGACAGGTTCATAGCTGAGTACTTCAAGGATGCCGAAGCCCTTAACATAAGGAAGGCCGACGTCCATCCCAGAGTAACGGAGCATATCAAGGAGATAATAGATATAATAAAGCGGCTGGAGGCAAACGGCCTTACCTATACCGTGGGCGGAGACGTATATTATGACACTGCGAGCTTTATGGATTACGGAAAGCTTTCCAAGCAGAACCTTGAAGAACTGGAGGCCGGGGCAAGAGTCGATGTGAATGAGATAAAGAAGAACCCCTTTGACTTTGTCCTGTGGAAGAGCCAGAAGCCCGGAGAGCCTGCGTGGGAAAGCCCCTGGGGAATGGGCAGGCCGGGCTGGCACATAGAGTGCTCGGCGATGTCCATGAAATACCTTGGGGAAACCATAGATATACATTCAGGGGGGCAGGATCTGGTTTTCCCTCATCATGAAAATGAGATCGCCCAGAGCGAGGGGGCGACAGGCAAGCCTTTTGCAAGGTACTGGATGCATAATGCATTTCTTAACATTAACAATGAGAAGATGTCCAAGTCCCTGAACAACTTTTTTACGGTAAGGGATATAAAGGAGAAGTTCGACCTGGAGGTTTTCAGGCTCTTTATGCTTTCAGCCCATTACAGAAGCCCGGTGAACTTCAGCAGTGAAATGCTGGAGCAGTCAAAGAATGCTCTGGAAAGATTGTACAATGCAAAGAATAATCTTACCTACCTTCTGACAAAGGTGGAGGATAAGCCTATAAGTCAGGAGGAGGAAAGCTTCAAGAATACCCTGGATGAATACAGGAACAGGTTCATTGAGGTCATGGATGACGATCTTAACAC
>JAEXXN010000355.1 GCA_023405875.1 Bacillota bacterium
CAGCAGACGGTGGACCAGATGGTGGACTATATAACAGCTCTCGAACCGGGAACCAAGATACAGCTTATGGCACCCATAATACGGGGAAAAAAGGGGGAGCACCAGAAGCTTATTGAAGAAATAAAAAAGAGCGGTTATGTAAGAGCGAGGATAGACGGAGAGCTCATGGATCTCAATGAGGAGATCAAGCTGGAAAAGAATAAGAAGCATACCATAGAGGTAATAGTTGACAGGATAGTTGTCAAGGATGGAATAGATAAAAGACTTGCCGACTCCCTGGAAACGGTACTGAAGCTTTCAAGCGGAACAGTATTGGTTGACATAATAGGCAAGGTGGAAAGACTGTTCAGCCAGAACTTTGCATGTGTAGATTGCGGTGTAAGCATAGAAGACCCGGCTCCGAGAATGTTTTCCTTCAACAGCCCCTTCGGAAAATGCCCCGTATGCGACGGCTTGGGTGAGCTCAGGAGAATGGACCCTGACAGGGTGATACCCGACAGGAGCAAATCCATATCCGAGGGTGCAATAGAACCCTGGAAAAACCTGAATGATGATGCCTGGTATTATAGGATACTTGAAGCGGCAGCCGCCCATTACGGTTTCAGCCTGGATGTTCCGGTCCATCAGCTGGATGATAAGACTATAGATATGCTTTTATACGGCAACAACGGAGAAAAGATCAGGATGAAGTACGACAGGGAGTATGGAAGCGGAGAACTGATGGTCAGGTTTGAGGGTGTCATAAACAATCTGGAGAGACGCTACAAGGAAACCAAGTCTGACTACATGAGAAGCGAAATAGAAAACTATATGTCTTCTATACCTTGCCCTGACTGCAAAGGAACCAGGCTTAAAAAGGAAAGCCTTGCAGTTACTATAGGAGAACTTTCCATTGCCCAGGTATGCGCCATGTCGGTCTACAAAATAAAGGATTTCTTTGACCAAATAGAGCTTACCGACAAGCAGAAGCTCATTTCCAAGCTTGTGCTCAAGGAAGTAAGGGAGCGGTTGGATTTCCTCATAACTGTGGGCCTGGAATATTTGACCCTTTCCAGGGCCGCAGGTACCCTGTCAGGCGGAGAAGCCCAGAGGATAAGGCTGGCAACCCAGATAGGCTCAAGTCTTGTGGGAGTATTGTACATACTTGACGAACCGAGCATAGGACTCCATCAGAGGGATAATGAGAAGCTTCTCAGCGCACTGAGGGATCTTACCAACCTTGGAAACACCCTGCTGGTTGTCGAGCATGACGAAGATACCATGCATGAAGCCGACTATATCATAGACATGGGCCCAGGGGCCGGAGTACACGGAGGCCAGATAGTGGCGGCAGGAACTCTGGATAACATACTGGCTTGCGAGGAATCGGTCACGGGACAGTACCTCAGCGGAAAGAAAGTGATTCCTGTTCCAAAGGAGAGAAGGAAGCCCAATGGCAAATGGCTGGAGATCAAGGGAGCAAATCAAAACAACCTTAAGAACCTGGATGTAAAGATACCCCTTGGAGTGTTTACCTGTGTTACCGGAGTATCCGGTTCAGGGAAAAGCACACTGGTGAATGAGATATTGTACAAGGAGCTTTCACACAGGCTTTACCGCAGCAAGGACAGGGCCGGAGAGCACAAGAGCATGGAGGGGCTGGAGCATATAGACAAGGTCATTGATATTGACCAGTCTCCTATAGGCAGGACACCAAGGTCAAATCCCGCTACCTATACCGGAGTGTTTGACCTTATAAGGGAATTGTTTGCCGCAACCCCTGAAGCCAAGCTGAGAGGCTATAAGAACGGCAGGTTCAGCTTCAATGTAAAGGGCGGACGCTGCGAGGCCTGCAAGGGTGACGGCATAATAAAGATAGAGATGCAGTTCCTCCCGGATGTTTATGTTCCCTGTGAGGTATGCAAGAGCAAAAGATACAACAGGGAGACCCTGGAGGTAAGATACAAGGGTAAGAATATATCTGAAGTGCTTGATATGACTGTGGAGAGTGCCCTGGAGTACTTTGAGAACCTTCCGAGGATACAGAGGAAAATTCAGACCCTGTACGATGTGGGTTTGGGCTATATCAAGCTGGGACAGCCCTCAACCGAGCTGTCAGGAGGCGAAGCCCAGAGGATCAAGCTTGCCTATGAGCTGTCAAAAAGGAGCACCGGCAAGACGGTGTATATACTGGACGAGCCTACCACAGGGCTTCATATCGCCGATACCCACAAGCTGCTGGGCATACTTGACAGGCTGGTGGATGCGGGCAACAGCATCATTGTAATAGAGCATAATCTGGACGTAATAAAGACCTCCGATTATATCATAGACCTGGGCCCCGAAGGCGGAGACCGCGGAGGCACCATAATAGCCCAGGGGACTCCCGAGGAAATCTGCAAGGTAGAGGCCTCCTATACCGGACATTTTCTGAAGAAGATACTAGACCGGGATAGGGGCAGAGGGCTGTAGGTAGGGAGTGGATTCCCTAAAATAACAGTCATATATAGCCACACATACGAATATAAAAATTGATGGCACTAATTCGTTGCGTCTAAGAAAAACCTAACGCATACAACGGACATCCTTGTCCGGAGTATGCTTGCTTCGGCATCCTTGCCTTCGCATACGGTTTTTCTAAGACTCCGCTCATAAGTGCCATTAACAATTTTTATATAAGTATGCGTTAGCTATATATGACTGTTATTTTAAGTTTGCCGTTCCCAATACTTATGTAAAACTCAAGAAAGGGAAATTTAACCTAAGGAAGCAATAACCCTGATATCAGGGTTATTGCTTCTTGTTATTTCACAGACTGAGTAGCTTCCATTCATCCCTCACCTCAAAGTTTACAACTTATATTTATTTGTCATAATGTTGTAATATATTGCGCAATGGCAAAATATTGCAGGAAATAAATTAAGACTTGGAGAATTAGTACTGCACTTATGCTGATTGTTAATAGAATATATATAGAGTACATATAGGGGGATAGTTATGAAGCTGAAGCAGTCCGGAGTATATTACCTGATCATATTGGTTGCATTGGTTATTGTCCCGGTCATGGTTACGCTGAGGATGTTCAACAGGGATACCCCTGTCGAAAGCTTTGAAAGCATCAAGGATACCATTGAACTCAGATTCATGAGCAGTTGGGGAGGAACTGATACAAAGGCGCAGAAGCTTCAGCAGCTATTGGAGGAATTTGAAAAGGAGAATCCAGGAGTCAAGGTGATAAACGAATCAATGTCAGGTACGGAATTTCTCTTCAAGCTGAAGACCAACTTCGCCCAGGGCAACGATCCCGATGTGTTCGGCCTTTGGCCCGGCTCGGATATCAAGATGCTGATAAAGCAGGAGAAGGTGGCCGACCTTACCGGACTGCTGGATTTGGACAAGGAGTGGTTCTCCAGCTTCGGTGAGGATTCCTGGAGCTATGACAAGTTTGACGGAAGGATATACGGCTTGCCCTGCGAGATCATTTATGAGGGATTATTCCTGAATAAAGATCTTTTTGATAAATATGATATAAAGGTTCCGGGGACCTATGAAGAGCTTATTGCCGCCGTAAAGGCATTCAGGGAGAGGGACATCATCCCCATTGCATATAACTCCACCCCCGAAGGGACTTATTTATATCAGAATATAGTAATGAAGCTTGGAGGTAAGGAGGCTACCGAAAACCCCTACACAGACGGAAAGATAAATCAGTGCTACATAGATGGGATGAAGTATGTGAAAGAGCTTTATGACCTGGGGGCATTCCCCAAAAACGCCTTTACAATTGAGGACAAGACCAGGGACAATCTCTTTATAGAAAAGAAGGCAGCCATGATAGTACAAGGCTCCTGGTTCATCGGTACCGGAGCCTTGAATGCAGAGGATGAGACGGTGGATATCATACCGTTTCCTGTATTTGCAGAGGGAAAGGCACATACCACCGGCATCATATACGGTCTTGGCAACGGTAATTTCCATATGAGCAATAAGGCGTACAATGATCCTGCCAAAAGGGCGCTGTGCGTAAAGTTACTTAAATACCTTACCTCGGTGGAGGCTGCCAAGCTGTTCAGCCTTGAATCCGGCTTTATAAGCAATATAAGGATACCTGAGCAGGACTTGCAGAGCAGCAGGCTGATGAGGAAAGGGCAGGAGCTTATCGCTGTTTCTACGGAGCTGGTAGGTCCTACCGACAGCTTTCTGGACAGAAATCTATGGGAGCAGTTGCTTGTAACAAGCTTTCCCCAGGTGCTGGAAGGAAGGAAGACCCCAGAGGAGGTATTTGCGGAGATGGGCCTGAGGGCCATGCAGCAGAACTAAACTATTTTTGTATTATATTGGGAGAATTGCCATGCAGAATATTTTAGACAGGTTCATGCTCTTTTATAAAAATACCTCCATAAAGAACAAGCTTCTGTTGCTGTTCTATATTCAGATCGTCATACCGCTGCTGTTTATAAGTGTGACCAGTTACCAGAAATCTGCGGAGATAATCGAGCAGAAATCCATAAACTATTCCCAGGATATCCTGAAAATGATAGAGCTGCGTTTCAATGACCTGTCGAGCAGCATGCAGGTACTCACCCTTGAGCTGCTGTATGATAACAGGGTATACGAAGCATTGAGCAGAAGCGGATTTGAGGATAACATAACCATATACAACCGTTCAAGTGAATTAAGAAGCATATTGCGCCAGGCAACCTTATCAAGAAACGAGATACAATCCATATGCCTTGTAACAAAAGACCGGAGATTTTACAGCTTCGACTCGGACAACAGTAAAGCAAGGATAGATATCATGCTGCCCTACGATGATGCTGTTGAAGCTGCAAGAAAAGGGAAGGGCAGGCCGGTATGGTACCTGGAAAAGCAGGAGGGCAAGGTAAGCAGCATCTATGTCACCAGGATGATTTACGACAGGGATACCTATAATGAGATAGGTCTTATGGCTGTAAATATAAAAAAGGAATATCTTGAATCGGTATATACAGATCTATCCAAGGAATCTGTCAACAACATATCGATACTCTCGGAAAACAATGAGGAAATTGTAAAGGACTCAGAACACAACGGGATACTCAGCAATTTCTACCGGCAGCAGCTGGCTGGGAAACGGGGCTTCTATATCGACAAAAAAGCGGGAGTACTGGTATCTTATGTGCTGCTGGAGGACCCTAGCTGGAAGATAGTATATCATATACCCCTGAAGGAGCTTTACCGTGAAATTGATGCCCTGAGGAGATGGATGATGCTGCTCCTGGTTTATGGGCTGATCATTCTGTCGGTCTTGAGCATACTTACCTCCAGGGATATAATCAAACCGATAAAAAGGCTTGTGGAAGGTATGAAAAAGGTTGAGCGCGGCAACAAGCATGAGGACATTGAACTGGACAGAAATGATGAGCTTGGATATCTGAGTGAAAGCTTCAACAGGATGTCAAAGAAGACAGACTATCTTGTAAACCGGATATACAAGGAGGAGCTTGCCCTTAAGGAAGCAGAGATAAAGGCTCTTCAGGCTCAGATCAATCCGCACTTTCTTTTCAATACCCTTGAGAATATAAATTGGATGGCTCAGCTTAACGGAGTCCCGGAAATAAGCGAGACTGTGTCGGCCCTTGCCCGGCTGATTGACGGAAGCATAGGAAGAGGTGACAGGCTGATATCCTTCCGTGAGGAACTGGAATACATAGAAAACTACATGATAATACTGAAAAACAGGTATGAACACAAGCTGGAAATGCAAACCGGGCTTGATGAGGAGCTTATGGACATAAAAATACCAAGGCTGCTTATACAGCCACTGGTGGAAAATGCAGTCAAGCATGGAATAGAAAAGAGCAGGCGTAACGGCATAATAAAGCTGGATGCATACAGGGAGAACGGCCATGTAGTATTCCAGGTGGTCGACAACGGTATAGGCATGAAGCCGGAGGAGCTGGAGGCCCTTAACCGGAGGCTGAAGAAGGATGCGGTTATAAATGAAGGAAACAGTACCGGAGCTGCCGGGAAGAGTATAGGGCTGGAGAATGTCAACAGAAGGATAAAGCTTTTATATGGAAGCTCATACGGAGTGGAAATAGAAAGCAGCTATGACGAATATACCAGGGTTATTGTGCGTTTGCCCGTTGACCAGAAGCCAGAAGGAGATAAAGACGATGTTCAAGGTATTGATAGTTGATGATGAGTCGATAATCAGAAAGGGCCTGAAAAATATAATTGACTGGAGAAGCCTGGACTGCGAGGTATGCGGAGAGGCCGGGGACGGTATTGAAGGCATCAGGCTGATAAAGGAGCACCGGCCCGATATCCTGATAACGGATATAAATATGCCTGAAATAGACGGGCTCCGAATGATAAGGGAAGTGAAGCAGCTGCTGCCGGGAAGCAAAATAATCATACTGACGGGCTACCGGGATTTTGAATACATCCAGGAGGCAATAAGGCTGGGGGCTTTTGATTATATATTGAAGCCTTCAAAAATTGAGGATATTACAGCCATTGTCAAAAAAGCGGCTGCGGAGCTTCAAAACGGCTGTAAGCTGGAGGAGGAGCTCAGCAAGCTCAAAAAGCATTTCGAGAGCAAGGTGCCTGTACTCAGGCAGAAGCTGCTTTATGATATCATGTTCAGGATAAATACGAAAAAGGATGAGATACTGGAAGATCTGAGCCTCTACGGGATTTCCATAGATGAGTTTGAAGTGATGGCGGTGGAAACCGACGAGGACGGGCAGGAGAATATGAAAAGCCAGTATGAGAAGTATCTCTATCAATTCGGAATAATCAATACCTTTCAGGAAATTCTCGGAGCCAGCTTCATGATAGTGGATGTTCCAATCAACAACAAGACAATACTGTTTATAATACAGCCCAGGGGGGATTCCCGGGAGGATAGGTTCAGCTCTTTGTACAAGGACGCTGTCAGCTTGCAGGAGCTTGTACGGAGCTGCTTCAGCTTTACAGTGACCATTTCCATAAGCACAAAGGGAAAAGGGGCTATGGAGCTTGCCGATAAAGCAAAGGAAGCTATGGAAGCCCTTGATTACAAATTTTATATGGGAAAGAATACGGTAATACTCTATGATGACCTTAAATCCTTCTATAAATCCACCGATTTCTCCATGCTGGAGCATTATGAAAGAGTGCTTGTGCAGAAGGTCCGGTCGGGCAATGGGGAGAGCGTCTCATCGGTCCTGAAGGAAATAATGAAATGTATAAACGAATGCAAGACGGACAGGGAAAGTATAAAGAAGTTCTACTGGAATACGATAAATATGATCTATACACTACCTGCCGCCATGAAGCTTGATGACGAATCGGTGAGCAGCAGGGGAATAACGGAGATCTTCGTAGTGCTGGAACAGTGTGAAAG
>JAEXXN010000369.1 GCA_023405875.1 Bacillota bacterium
GGTGACGGGTATACCCAGGGAAGGGTCCGAGGTACCTATGCGTCCGAAGGCTATGATTATGCATTTTCTCTCTTCCTTACACAGTTGCCTGTTCAGCTCATTTATTTCCGCGGCAATTATCTTTGTCTTTGTAATATCAAAATTTCTTTTGTCAACATAGATAATGTCATATATATCGGAATATATACCATTCCCTATGGTATGACGGCTTTCACAGACCAATTCCTCCTGTGAGTACCCCTCAACCTTTACCTCCTCAGATTCCTTCCCCACCACAAGAGGCCGTACCTGAAGCAGGTAAAACTCCGCTTTTTTGTTCTTATCCGCAGGAATATTCACTGCAAATTCTATCTCCACATCAGAGCCGAAGGAGTTCTTGTTCAACTGCAAAATATCATTGAGTATATCGGCAAGAGGTATGTAGTTATACTTCAGTATCGGCGCAAAGGTTATGACCCTTTGGCCCTTCAGCATGATGGTATCGTTTATCATGTCGTCTTCAGCAGAGTAGGTGCTTGCTATGTGCGTCAATACCCCGTCCTCCTCCGCACGCTTCAGGCCAAACTCCCTGTAGGTACATCCGTCATCGGTGGTCAGCTGCTGTGTCAGGAAATTAAGGTCAAGAGCGTAAAATTCATGCTGTGAGCCTCTGACGAATTCCATTGCCGATGCATATGGAGGGGGCATCTTTGGATAAGCAGGCGAAAACCGGTATACCTGCTCTCCTCCTACCACCTTTCGCCCAAAGCCCAGTGCAAGGTTTACCACTCCCTGCTCCGGCCTCATGTAGGATATGGGATAGAAGTTGTATGACTGGGCTACCCCGGAAATAGTCGGATAGAAGGTATCTCCATGCTTTTCTCCAACAAGCTGCTGTATCAGTATAGCCATTTTCTCCTCTTCGATCCTCAGGTCGGCATTCTGTGCATACTGCTTGGGAGATTGCGAAAACACAGAAGCATATATCAGCTTTATGGCATCTACCAACTGCTTGAAGCGGTCGGACGGATCAGGATGGTTGTTGGGCAGCAGGTAGGTTTTGTATATTCCCGCAAAGGGCAGTATCTGTGAATCCTCCAGGATACTTGAGGATCTTACCGCCAGGGGATAATCCGCAAGCTTTATCAGTATCCGGAGGTTGTTTTCAATTTTTTCCGGCAGCTTTGCAGCCAGAAATCTCCGGGCTATTTCCTCTTCATCTCCTGAGTTGACCGCCATCTCCTGGAGCCCGTTGCTTTCCATGAACTCTTCAAAGACCCCGCTGCATATTACAAAGGAATTCGGCGTTTTTATCCTGACGTCAGGATACTTGCTCTGCATATCGGTTTCTGTAAGCAGGGTGTTGAAGAAGGCGACGCCTCTCCCCTTGCCTCCCAGGGAACCGCTTCCCAGCCTGTTGAAGGAGTTCTCCAGGTCCATTCTTGAAAGACCGAAATCCAATATTACCCCCTTCTGATAGCGCAGATAATATTTGTCTATGCAGGCGAGAAGTATTTCTCTCAATTCAGAAGCCTCTTCAAAATCCGAGCTGTTTATGCTTCTGAGTTTGTCTGCTATGAAAAATTCTGTCCTTGCCCTGAACCAACGGGAAAAATGATTGTTGCCGGCATGGTATAACAGGCTTTCCTCAGGCAGGCTACGTATCTGCTTCTCAAATCCGGATATATCGGCAGCTCTTGCTATTACAGTCCCGTCGGGATATTTGAAAACAAAATCTCCGAAGCCGAAATTATTCAGTATAAAGCTTCTGAGCTCCAGGAGCAGGTTGGGCGAAGTCTTGCTCAGGAAGGCGATCTTCATCTCCTCCGCCAGGGCGGCGTTTGAGGCTTCTCCCGACTGCAGCAGCACCGGGAGGTCGGTTATTCCTTCCCTTATCATCCTCGCCAGTTCAAAGCCTGCGGATTTGTTCCGTTCTCCGTTCTTGGGAAATCCGACATCAGATATTATCCCCAGCAGGTTGCTGCGGTAGCGGTTGATTATTGCCTGGGCCTCCTCAAAGGTCTCAGCCAGAAGTATCTTGGGCCTCGCCCTCATCCTAAGCTGCCGGTGCAGCTCATTTACCGCATGGGAGATAAGATACCGGGTCTGCTTCATTATTTCTGTGTAGATTATAGGGAGGAACTGTGAATAATACCAGGGAGAGTCATCTACTATCAATATGCCCTGCACTCCCTGCTGGCTGTCGTGGGCTATATTATTCCTGTCCTCTACATATTTGATTATTGCCAGAAATATCTTGCTGTCCCCCGACCAGTAAAAAACCCTGTCAATTACTCTTGTCCTTCTTATTTCCTCAATTATATCGTTGCTTATGGTATCATAGGTCAGCATTACCACCGGCGTTCCGCGGTATACCTGCTTGACGCGCCTGCCGAATTCAAGGGGGTCCATATCGCTGATATGGGGCATGGTTATTATAAGGTCATACAATCTTTTTTTCAGTGCCGCAAAGGCCTCTTCGGCTGAAGAAACTCTTTTTATCCTGGGAACAAACTGGAGGTTGAGGCCCAGAAACTCACTGAATATCTGATCGGACAGGCGTCCGTCCTCTTCCAGTACAAAAGCGTCATACTGTGTAGAAACAAGCAGTATATCCCGGACACGGAATTTCATCAGGTCATGAAACCTGGAAAACTGAGGGCTGTTATCCTCGATATTGATCATAATTGCCGCCTCCCGTCCTCTTTTTATCGGGTTTGTTCATATATTAATACAACTGCTATTACTTTACAAGCATTAGCTTAACCTTATTCCAAGGACTATATGTTATGTTATAATAATACCCTCCCGGGGTCCTTATAAATCCCGGGAGGGCACATTTTTTATGTCCTGGAACCAATGAAGTATTCTATTGTCATCCTGAACACAGTTAAATATTATATTACTTTATTGGCCTCAGCCTTGCGGTGAAGTGCCTCAATACCTTGGGCTCATAATCGAACTCCAGGCCCTTCAGGGTGTGCACCCTGTCCTTGAGATCTATCAGGGCATCGGCAACATAGTCCATATGGCTGTTGGTATATACTCTTCTTGGGATGGTAAGCCTCATAAGCTCCAGGGGCGACTCCAGCTGCTCACCTGTCTGCCCGTCCCTTCCCAGCAGGAAGGAGCCTATTTCAACTGCCCTTACGCCTGATTCGATATACAGTGCGTTGGCAAGGACCTGTGCCGGGAACTGGTAGTACGGTACATGGGGAAGCATTTTCTTTGCGTCTACGAAAACTGCATGGCCCCCTGTCGGAGACTGGATGGGTACTCCGCCTTCCTTGAGCCTGTATCCAAGATATTCTACCTGGGATATCCTGTAATGCAGGTAGTTCTCATCCACGCCCTCCCTGAGTCCTCTTGCCAGGGCTTCCATATCTCTTCCCGCAAGTCCTCCGTAAGATACAAAGCCTTCATAGGGTATCAGTGTGGTCTTGACTGCAGTAAACAGCTCTTCATCCTCTTTTATTCCTATAAGCCCTCCTATATTGACTATGGCATCCTTCTTGGCGCTCATTGTGAAGCCTTCGGCATAGGAGAACATTTCGCGCACTATCTCGGTGATGCTCCTGTCCTCATAGCCCTTTTCCCTGTGCTTTATGAAATATGCATTCTCTGCAAATCTGGCTGCATCGATGAACAGCCTGATCCCATATTTTTTAGCAATAGCATTGACGCCCTTTATATTCTCCATTGAAACGGGCTGTCCGCCGCTGCTGTTGCAGGTAATGGTGATAAGTATGAATGCTATGTCGTCCCTGTCGTGGCCTTTTATAAAGTCCTCCAGCCTGTCAAGGTCGAAATTTCCCTTCCAGTCGTAGTCTTCTGTGGTGTTGAAGGCTTTTTCCGTGACAAAATTCAAAGGTATTCCGCCGTTAAGCTCTATGTGGGCCATTGTAGTGTCAAAATGCATGTTCCCCAGTATGTATTGGCCCTTCCTTTTTATCAGGCTCGGGAATAATACCTTTTCCGCGCCCCTTCCCTGATGTGCCGGTACACAATAGGGATAGCCTATTATGTCCTTTACTGCCGCCTGAAGGTTATGATAGTTCCGGCTTCCTGCATAGGACTCATCCCCGAGCATCATGCCGGCCCACTGGTTGTCACTCATTGCTCCGGTACCGCTGTCGGTCAGCAGGTCTATATATACATCCTCGGCATTCAGGGCAAAGGGATTGTATCCCGCTCCTATCAATGCCTTCTCCCTTTCTTCCCTGCTGATCATTCTCATGGGCTCCACCATTTTGATCCTGAAAGGCTCAGCTACTGGTTTATACATTACATTTCCCCCTTTATTTTCGAAATTCCTTTTGACATAAATATATAAGCAATTTATATGCCAATTTTCGTAATAAGGGTATAGCTGGGATGTACGGCTTCAGCAGCCGGAATTCGTATCATTCTTATACACTCAATATGGGAGCCTGTATCGTTTCGATACAACTCATTCGCCCATACAATACCGTTGTTGGAATTTTCCGTATATTTATATAGCTTTTAAACCGGTTTATGTATCATTTTGAGACATACCGGTCATTCCATTCCGCACTCCCTGATTTTCCTGTACAGGGTAGCCCTGGAAATGCCAAGCATTTTTGCAGCCTTGCTCTTATTCGGGTATGCGGCAAGTGTCTTTTCCAGGAGCGTCTTTTCTATCTGCCGTAAGGTAGGCCAATCCTGCTCCCCGTGCAGCAGCAGCCCGCTATTTTTACCATGACTGTTCAGAACTTCCGGCAGGTCACCGGTATCTATAACTCCGTCCTCGTCCATGACAATGCATTTCTCCAGAATATTCGCCAGTTCGCGGATATTTCCGGGATAATCGTAATTCAACAGCAGCCTGAAGGCCTCAGGAGCTATCCTGGGGCACTCTGCACCCATTGTATTCGAAAGCTTTTCCAGGAGGAACTTTATATATATGTGTATATCCTCCCGTCTTTCACGCAGAGGCGGTATATTTATCTGAATCACATTAAGGCGGTAGTACAGGTCTTCCCTGAAGGTCTTTTCCGCTACCATTTTCTCCAAGGGCCGGTTGGTGGCGGCAATCACTCTTACGTCAAGGTTGATCCTGCTGCCTCCCCCAAGGCGGTATACCTGCTTATCCTGAAGGACCCTCAGGAATTTTACCTGGAGAAACAGGGGCAAGTCGCCGATCTCATCCAGGAATATTGTCCCTCCCCCGGCCTGCTCAAATAAGCCTGCCTTGCCGCGGCTGCTTGCGCCGGTAAAGGCTCCCGGCTCGTATCCGAAGAGCTCGCTTTCCAGCAGCGTCTCAGGTATTGCTCCGCAGTTGACCGCAACAAAGGGCTTCTGACTCCCAAGCCCGCTGTTGTGGATGAAACGGGCAAGCACTTCCTTGCCTGTACCGCTCTCTCCCGTTATAAGCACATTGGAGTTTATCCCCGAGGCTTTCTGGGCTACATAAAAAGCCTTTTGCATTACCGGGTTTGTCCCGGTTACGAACTCCGCATTCCCGATGTACCTGCAGAGCTGCTTTGAGAGGTGGCTTATCTTCTCTTCAGCCTGCCTCAGCCGGCTGTTAAGCGCCTCGATTTCTGTAATATCCATAAAGACCGATATGCTTCCTATTATCTCTTTTCCGTCATAGATGGGAACAATGTTGGAAACGACATATTTGCTGCCTATCCAGGTCTTGTTCATCAGCTTTTCCTTGCCTGTCGCTATCACCTCAACCAGCGAGGACATGGGGACAATATCCTTTACCAGCTTTCCGAGTATCTGCTTGTTGTCGAAGCCGGTTATCCGCTCATTGGCCTCATTGACATAAACTACCCGGTAGTCCCGGTCTGAGACCACAACACCCTCATGGACATGGTCCAATATCATTTGTACATTTGATATGATTTCATTGAGTTTACCCATAAAGACACTCCTTATGACAATTTGCCCACGGGGAAAAATAGGCCGGATGCCCGCAAATACCGCATAGGCAAGTAAAAATAAGGCTTTGTAAATTATTATTATATGCTAAGGTAATTATATCATTATGCCGGCTAACATAAAAAGGGAATTGCTAAAAGTATTTGGTCATATTAATGGGTCTGTTGATATCCTGTCAACGGAGCAAAGCCGAAGCTCCTTTACGGCCTTTAGTATAACAAAAGCTGAAGTATATTACCCTAATAAGAGATGCCTTTAACAATCTGTAGAAATACTCTATAATAATAGTATTGAATAATTATATATAAGGGAAGTGCTTTTATGCATAATAAATTGAATTTAATCAATCTGTACAGAGACCCTTTTGAAATAGATGAGGAATTTCCCCCTGACGCTGTCGATGTTGTGATAAACAGCGGCGGCAGTAAAATGTTCGGAGTTCTGTACCTGGCCCAGGGCCGCGGCCCGCACCCTACAACAGTATTGCTTCACGGAGTTCCGGGAACCGAGAGGAATTTCGACATAGCTCATGCCTTCAGGCGCATCGGCATGAACACTATGGTATTCCATTACAGGGGGTCCTGGGGCAGTGAAGGCTGCTTTTCCTTCGGAAATGTGCTGGAGGATGTAAAAGCCGCTCTGGAATATGTAAGGTCGGAGGAAGTGGCGCAAAGGTGCCGTATCGACAGGGAGAATATATTCCTGGCCGGTAACAGCATGGGAGGCTTTGCCGTGTTGATGTCTGCCGCAGCTGATCCGGATATAAAGGCATGCGTTGCAATGGTACCCTTTGACTTCGGAGCCATAGGCTGTACCGCCCGGGAGGACAAAGACGCACTGAAATTCCTGGAGGAGATGTTGGGAGAATTTATAGAACCTCTCCAGGGAACTACCCTTGAGGCTCTATTAAGCGAGCTTGCGGTCAACTGTGAAAAATGGAGCTTTGTTAATAATGCTCTTCAGTTGTCCAGGCACAGGCTGCTGCTGATTGGAGCAAGCGAAGACAAGGTTGCGCCGCCGGAGCTGCACTGCCGGCCCTTGCAGCACAGGCTGCTTTCATACAATACCGGCAATTTTGAATATAATGTACTTGCTTCCGGCCATTCCTTCAGTGAGAAAAGGATACAATTGACCGAATTGATGGCAGGCTGGCTGGAAAAGCAAATCTGATCCGGAAGGAGGGCGGCTTTTATGAATAACAATAATATCCAGCATTTCGGCTGGGGGCATATAGAATGGATATTTGAGCCGGAATACGGCAATTCCACAAATATAATGCACATAGGAATAACCACCCTGTACCCGGGAATGAGGCAGACAAAGCATGTGCATTATGGAGACGAGCAGTTCCTGTATGTGCTCTCCGGTAGGGGGCAACAGCTCATAGGAGATGAGCTCACCACAATAGAGACAGGTGACAGCTCCCATATAGAAGCAGGCTCTGTCCATGAAACAATAAACATAAGCGACGAACCTCTTGTCCAACTGCTTATTTCTATCCCTGCCAACTTTGAAAATACCCTGCTTCCCCAGAGCAAGGAGTATAAGCTGTCCGACAGCCGGGATAATAATGATAGCCAGATAAAAATTGACCATAAGATAAGGAGTATGTATGAGGGGCTTATCCGGTCCCTGAAGGTCCCCCTGTCAATTTTTGATGCTGAAGACAATGCCATAATAGAAGGGCACGGCTATCCTGATTATTGCAGGAGCAGGTGCAATATTGACGAAAGTCCGTATAACTGCTGTATATATGGGATCAAGGACAACTATTCCTCACCCCATTACAGCGATCCCTCGGCCTTCATATGCCCCTATGGCCTGACAGTCTTTGTGATACCTATACAGCTCCAGGACAAGGTCATAGGAATAATAAGGGGAGGGCATATCAGGACCTCTCCCGATAATCCCGACTACGTTCCCGAAGCAAGGATGAAGGCTATTTCACTTCAGATAAAAAAGCTGAGCAAAAGCATTGTGAATTTTTACAGGTTTGCAAATACAGAGGTGCAGCTCCAGGATATTTCCAGACATGAAATGATGCTGGAGGAATCTTTGAAATCAACTCAGGAAAAGGTATTGAGCATACAGATCAACAATCATTTCCTGTTTAATACCCTTAATGCCCTTGCAGGCCTTGCAGTAAAGGAAAATGCCTTTAAAACCTACGAATCCATTATAAGCCTGTCGAAAATGTTCAGGTATTCCCTGAAAACCGGCAGCAATCTGGTAAAACTGAGGAATGAGCTGGATTATCTTGTGGACTTCATTGATCTCCAGAAGCTCAGATACAGCGAAAGGCTTGAAGTAAGCTTTGACATTGCAGAGGAGATAAAGGATATCGTACTTCCCTTCAACTGCCTGCAGCCCATCCTGGAAAACTGCTTTATCCACGGCTTCCGGGACAAGAAAGACAAGCTGAGGATCGTGGTATCGGGAAGAAGAGAAGGAGATAGAGTGATCCTTGAGATCTGTGATAACGGTACCGGAATGGATGAAAAAGCTGTAAACGCTTTAAACGACAGAGTTCATCAGGATAGAAACGGAGGAGCGCTCAGCGGTTTACAGATGATATATTCAAAATTGAAATCCTTTTATAACGAAGCTTTTACTTTTGAAATATCAAGTGGATTGGATAAGGGAACAAGTACAAAAATTACTATTTATGATAAATTGATTTAAGCTGTTGTGATGGCTGATAACGAGTTGAGCTCCGGTGGTTTTTATATGCCTGAAGTAATAGGATTATTAGGTATTGGAGGGGATTTCTATTAAAACAGCAATTATTGTTGATGATGAAGAATTATCTTATGAATTAATAAAATATCTCATCATAAAATTCCATTTACCCATCAATATAGTAGGACAAGCGGCTGCAGGAGATGAAGCCCTGGAGCTGATTCACCGCCTGAGACCGGATATAGTTTTCCTCGATATAGAAATGCCCAAATATAATGGCATTGAGGTAATGGAAAGAATAAAAGCCTCATATGCCGGGACGATCAGGTTTATTGTCATTACGGCCTACAGCTATTTTTATTATGCACAGGCATCATTACGTTTGGGAGCCAAGGACATATTATTGAAACCCATCGAGCCAAAGCAATTTATAGAAACCATGGAACGGGTAATGGGCTATAAATATACTGATAATAGTACCTTTAACGATATATTGGAATATGTCAATGACAATTTTGAAAAGCCCATGAGCCTGGATGCTGTTGCCGGGGAATTCCATATTAACTCTACCTATATTTCCAGGATGTTTAAAAAGTATACCAAGGTCAGCTTCATAACATATATAAATGAATTAAGAATAAAAAAAGCCCTGGAGCTGCTGAAGGATACCGATTTATCAATTAAGGAAATAGCCCAGAGAGTCGGATATAACAATCTGAATTACTTTTACAGAAATTTCAAAGCCGTTACAGGAACCACTCCTAAATTATTTAAAGGCGAAGGCTAGTACTCTGTACCGGCTTATGCAGGGCAAATAAAAAAAGCAGCTTCAATGAAACTGCTTTTTTATTTGCTCTATATTTGTCCCAGCAGCCTTAATACTATATCAGCTATAATAGCCGAGCTCAAATAGGTTCCTATTATTACGACTATGCCCAGAACAATTATTCTCCAGCCTGTTTTCTTCAGAGACTCAATGTTCTTTCCCGTATATATACCGGCATATCCAAGTATGGGAGTTGCTAATGCCAGGAAATTGACTTTTGAAACATACTCAGTTATTACTGCCGAACCTGGAACGCCCGGTATTGTCATTATTGCAGCCAGTGTAACAATATAAGCTACCTGAGGGATTTTGACCGGGATAACCTTAGCCAGGATTATTCCTACAGCCGCAAATAATACTAATATTATCATACCGGGAAGTGCCTCTATTACATTGACCTTGTATCCGACAAAATTCCCTATAATGGAAATCGCGGCTGTAATCAGCAATATTATAAATGTGTCTTTAAGCTTCATTTTGCTTGACCTCCCTCTTTTCAGGAACTGGTGGATATTCGCCGTATTTCAGCCTGTAGCTCTTCCTGTACAGCCATTCAGACATAGGAAGTGCGATCCAGATGGACATATATAGGCCGTCCAGCCCGGTAAACACATTACTTGCAGCCCCAAAGGCCGTTATCATATCCGCCATATCGGGGAACATTGCAACCAAAGACCCGACCCCTGCCGTTGTCATACTTGCTGACCCAACACCGCATGCCATTGCAAGAGCGTATGGGTGCAAGGGTGTAAATGCCGCCAGGAAGCTTGCAAATAATCCGACAAATATAGCTCCAAATACTGTTCCAACTACATAGACTCCAAGAACACCCTGTCCTTCTTCGCTGTCAAGTCCAAACTTTTCTCCGACTAATGCAACATTTGGCTCTCTTGAAATAGAGTGCCCTCCTCCGATCGTTTCTCTCTTCAAGCCGATAAATACACCCAGCGGAATAGCCAATAATGGTGGTCCCAGGTTACCAAGCTCTTGCAGGATCAATGCCGGACTTGCCGCTAAAATTTTGGGCAGCGTAGGTCCGATATTGGCGCCATACTTAGCCATCAAAAGCATCAGCGTTATGCCCAACAATGAGCCTGCATCGTCCATATCCTTTTCTTTGGCGACCTTTAAAAATTTAGGCGTTAAAAATACACCTATTACCATTGCATACAGCATAGGGAGCAGTACTATGGATCCGGGTCCGATTTTAAATCTTAGTACACCGATAAACTCAGCTATAGCTACTAACCCTAATACTATAAGATGCAGTCTGATATTTTTCATTTTCTCACCTCTTATCTTTAATATAAGAAATCCCGTGAAGAACCATATTGCTCATTGCAGCAGAAGCATAGATAATTGCACGGTCATCTCCGTCAAATTTGGGGTTATGCCATACATAGTTCATGTCCTTTTCTTTATTCCCCACTCCAAGCCAGAAGAAGAAACCGGGAACCTTCTCCATAAATATGGCAAAGTCTTCTCCTCCCATTGAGGGCATCGGGTCAACGATATTTTCCTCTCCCAATATTTCTTTTGTTGCGTCGTAGGCTAATTTAGCCAGTTCTTCGCTGTTAAATACCGCCGGCAAGTCGAAAATATACTCCAGTTCCACATCTACCATATAAGCCCTTGCCGTACTTTCCAGCACTTCCTTTATTCTTTTCGGCAGCATTTCTCTTACCTCAGGGTTAAAGCTTCTTACCGTTCCTGACATTTCTACCAGCTCAGAAATGACATTGTTCGCCGTACCGGAGTGGAAGGTTCCTATAGAGATAACCGCTGAATCCAATGGACTGACATTGCGGCTTACTATTGTCTGCAAGCTCATCAGCATGGCTGATGCGGCTATAATGGGATCTCTTGTGGCATTGGGTATTGCTCCGTGACCCCCTTTCCCTTTTACTTTTATCCTTATTGTATCAACAGCTGCCATTAGTCCGCCTTTTTTAACGGCAATTTTGCCCCAGGGTATCTCAGGATTATTGTGAAGCCCAAAGATCAAGTCCGCCTTAACATCTGTAAATAATCCCTTTTCAACCATTAATTTTGCGCCCTTATTGACTTCTTCCGCAGGTTGAAACACAAAAATTACATTGCCTTCCAGTTCTTCTTTCATACCGGCCAAAATAATTGCAGCGCCAATTACGGCTGCCGTATGGATATCATGTCCGCAGGCATGCATTACCCCATCTATTTTAGACTTATAGGGTATATCTCTCAATTCCTGGATGGGAAGTGCGTCAATATCACCTCTTAATGCAATTACAGGTCCGTCCGCTTTTCCTCTTAATAGGCCCACAACGCCGGTTTCCAGCCCTATCTCGATTATCTCGATGCCTAAGGACACCAG
>JAEXXN010000384.1 GCA_023405875.1 Bacillota bacterium
CTGTTAACTGTGTAGGGCTCTCTTATCGGGGTTTCTCCGAATCTCAGGTGGGAGATGGTCAGGCCCCCGGATTTTTTGGCATCGTATTCAAAATATGCCTGGGCATAAAAATCAGTATTGGCACCGATTATCTTTATGGCCGACTTATTGGCGCTTACCGTTCCGTCAGAGCCATAGCCCCAGAACTTGCAGGCTTTGGTTCCCTTAGGTGTAGGATCGATGCTTTCACTGCTCACCGGCAGGGATTTGTGTGTTACATCGTCAACGATACTGACTGTAAAATCATTCATCGGCTTTTCCTGCTTCAGGTTGCCGAAAACCGCAAGTACGTCATTAGGCTTGAAATCCTTCGAGCTCAGCCCATACCTTCCGCCTATTATAAGGGGTGCATTTTCAACATTGTAGAAGGCATTTTTAACGTCTATATACAGGGGTTCGCCATTGGAACCAGGTTCCTTCGTCCTGTCAAGAACGGCAATCCTCTTTACCGACTTCGGTATTGCCTTTAAGAAGTGCTCGACAGCAAAAGGCCTGTAAAGATGTACTTCCAATAAGCCCACCTTTTCTCCCCTGTCCTTGAGATAATCCACTACCTCTCCGACAGTTTCGCAGCCTGAGCCCATAGCGATGATAATATTCTCGGCATCCGGGGCTCCATAATAATTATACAGCTTATAATCCCTTCCTGTCAGCTTGTTTATTTCATCCATATATGACTGAACAATTTCGGGAACGGCTTCATAGTATTTGTTTATTGCTTCCCTCAGCTGGAAGAAAACATCCGGATTCTGGGTGGTTCCGCGAAGCACGGGGTGATTCGGACTGAGGGCATTATCCCTGAAGGCCTTTACGGCATCAAAGTCTGTAAGCTTTGCCAGCTCTTCATATTCCAGCACTTCTATTTTCTGGACCTCATGTGAAGTCCTGAAGCCGTCGAAAAAGTGTAGTACCGGAATACGTGATTTTATTGCACTTAAATGTGCTACCGCTCCCAGATCCATTACCTGCTGTACACCGCTTGATGCCAGCAGGGTAAAGCCTGTTTGCCTTGTAGACATGACGTCCTGGTGATCTCCGAAAATACTGAGTGAATTGGAGGCAAGGGACCTGGCACTGACATGGAATACTGCCGGCAATAACTCTCCGGCAACCTTATACATATTAGGAATCATCAGCAGCAAGCCCTGAGAAGCAGTATAGGTGGAAGTAAGCGCACCTGCCTGCAATGCTCCGTGAAGTGTTCCTGCTGCTCCCCCCTCAGATTGCATCTCCTTGACCAGTACCGTTTCACCGAAAATATTCTTTTTCCCTTTTGACGACCATTCATCAACTACAGCTGCCATTTGTGACGATGGGGTGATCGGGTAGATTGCAGCCACATCGGTAAATGCATAGGATGCATATGCCGCAGCCGTATTCCCATCCATCGTTTCGGTTCTTCTCTTTACCATGAAAATTCTCCTCGCAATTATATATTATCAATTATATAGTAGCTATCCTATAACAAATCCGCCGTCTACTGCCAGGACAGTCCCGGTAATGAAGCTAGCTTCGTCTGAAGCCAGGAACAAAAAGGCGTTTGCCATATCTTCCATTTTACCCAATCTCTGAAGAGGTGTCTTTTCTCTTATACCGTCCAGAATCTTTTCCGGAACCGTTTCCAGCATCGGAGTTTCGGTATAGCCCGGAGCAACCGCATTTACACGGATACCCTTCCTGCCCAGCTCCTTTGCCCAGGTCTTTGTCATACCGATTACGCCCCATTTTGCTGCTGCGTAATTGGTCTGCCCTATGTTGCCGTAAAGACCTACTACCGAGCTTGTGTTGAGAATGACGCCGCTCCCCTGCTCCAGCATAGTGTCAAGCACTGCCTGTGCACAGTTGTATACGCCCTTCAGATTGATGTTTATGACCTTGTCAAACTGCTCCTCCGTCATCTTCTTAAGCATTGCGTCGGCAGTAACACCGGCGTTGTTCACCAGTATGTCTATCCTGCCCCAGGCTGACTTGACTCCTGCTACCATCTCGTCAACAGAGGCCCTCTTGCTGACATCCACGATGAAGCCAAGGGCTTCGCCCCCTGCTGTCTTTATCTCTTCAACAGTTGCCTGCAGCGCGTCTTTATTTGTTCCGACAATTACTACCTTGGCCCCTTCCCTTGAAAAGGTCTTGGCAGTCTCCTTGCCTATTCCCTTTGTCGAGCCGGTGATAACAGCAACCTTATCCTTTAATCTCATAGAAAACCCTCCTTAAAATAATATCATCTTTCAACAACTACGGCAGTTCCCATGCCGCCGCCTATGCAAAGAGTCGCAAGACCCTTCTTCACATCCCTTTTCTGCATCTCATAGAGAAGCGTCGTCAATATCCTCGCACCTGAAGAGCCTACAGGATGACCAAGGGCTATGGCTCCTCCGTTTACATTTACCTTTTCCATATCAAAGCCAAGCTCTTTTGCAACTGCAAGGGATTGGGCCGCAAAAGCCTCGTTCGCCTCTATAAGCTCAATATCCTCCAGCTTCATGCCTGCTTTTTCCAGGGCTTTCCGTACTGCCGGCACCGGCCCGATCCCCATTATGCTTGGTTCCACTCCTGCCGACGCATAGCCTGCTATCCTTGCCATAGGGGTTATACCCAGTTCCCTTGCCTTTTCTCCCGACATAACCACTATTGCTGCGGCTCCGTCATTGATACCGGAGGCATTTCCCGCCGTTACCGTACCGTCTTTCTTAAATGCGGGCCTGAGCTTTCCAAGACCCTCTGCCGTGACCCCGGCTTTTGGAAATTCATCGGTATCGATAACTACATCGCCCTTTTTGCCGGAAATCACTACCGGAACTATCTCATCCTTGAAGCTGCCGGCTTTCATAGCTGCCTCAGCCTTGTTCTGGCTGGATGCTGCAAAGGCATCCTGCTCTTCTCTTGTAATCTGATACTTCTCTGCCAGGTTTTCCGCAGTAATACCCATGTGATATCTGTTGAAAATATCAGTCAAAGCGTCAAATACCATTGAGTCCACGATTTCACCGTTGCCCATCCTGTAGCCTGTTCTTCCGTTCATCAGAAGATACGGCGCTGCGCTCATGTTTTCGGTTCCGCCGGCTACTACTATGTCCGCGTCGCCAAGTGCTATCGCCTGCACCGCAAGCTGCACCGTCTTGAGCCCCGAGCCGCAGATCATGTTGACTGTGAATGCCGGTTTTTCCACCGGGATACCCGACTTTACCGCAACCTGCCTTGCTACACCCTGGCCCAGCCCGGCCTGAAGGATACAGCCCATAATTGTTTCATCCACCATTTCGGGAGTTATGCCTGCTCTTTTTATTGCTTCCTTTACCGCAGTTACTCCCAGATCAACGGCCGAAACCGTTGACAGACTGCCGTTAAAGCTTCCTATAGGGGTCCTGGCAGCGCTGACAATTACTACTTCTCTCATTCGCTTTCAACCTCCAAACTTTTTATTTCTGATCCTTCTTTTGTCCAAGGATTTTGCGCGCTATCTCTATCAGCTCTTCGCTGACCTCGTTTATGAGGACGACTTCTCTTATATCCTCCAGATTGCGCTTAAGAGCCGCCTCTATGACATTCTCGGCAGTAAGCTTTGCAGAGGGACAGTTCTTGCACTGCCCCGTCAGCCTTATCCTTACAACTCCATCATATACGCTTACCAGCTCCACATTCCCGTAATGCTGCTCCAGGTATGGACGCACTTCCTCCTCCAGGATCTTTTCAACCTTTTCAAACATACAATACTGACCTTCTCTCCCGCTCTATTGCTTTTTATTCTGACTTTCATCAATACGGGCAATTTTCTTTGCAAACTCTTTCTTTTCATTCAGGTTGCTCTGTCTTGCTATCATTATCCTCTGGGCCTGGGGCGAGCCGGCTCCATGCATTGATTCCGTCCTGTAGCCTACAGCTGCCGCTCCCAATGTAATATTCTCAATCAGCCTTAATATCCTCATGCGGTTTTCGGTGGATACCGATGCCACACCCTGCAGGTATTTTTCAATGTATTTGCCCAACACAGGGTCTTTAAGATCCTTTTCTGAAGGCATAGTTACCATCAAGCCCCCTGCTATGTCTTCTGCAAGCCTTGCAATTTCATAAGGGAACCTGGTTACATTCTGTTTGCAGACATTGGCAAGCAGCAGATCTATCTGGTAGTTGCCGGCCGCTGTCGGATATCCTTCCGCTGAACAGGCGATGCCGCTGCTGTACAGGGTTTCGTTCAGGTGAGTCATTTCTATAAGCTTATCCTTTACATGTGATGCCTTCTGCGCTCCGTTGTACTCTGCCGCCAGCGCCGCAGCCCCGATAAGCACATCTCCCACTCCTACCTTACAGCCTCCGTAGCTCTGCCTGTGGTATCCGGCGAACCTTTCAACCAGCATTCCCGCAAAATCAGTTTCTCCGTTTAAAAATATCCTTTCATTGGGTACAAACACATCGTCGAATATGATCAGAGCTTCATGACCGCCGAACTCTT
>JAEXXN010000451.1 GCA_023405875.1 Bacillota bacterium
GTACGCAACATCTCCCCAGTATGAGCGTTCCTTGCCAACTCTGACTGCTTTTTTATTTTTATTTACATATATTATATTATTCATTGGCGCCTCCCTTAGTCATATCTTATTCTCGGGTCAGCCACAGCATACAGTATGTCTGCCACAAGCGCGCCTAAAAGCGTAAGAAATGCGAGCATTGCATTTATTCCGAGAATTAAAGGATAGTTTCTGGTCATGGTTGCTTCTATGGATATTTTCCCCAGACCGGGAAGGCCAAATATAGTTTCGGTTATTACCGCACCTGATAACAGAGCAGGTATCTGGAAACCGAGCAGTGTTATAATGGGTATTGCCGCATTGCGGAAAGCGTGGCGGTAAATAACGGTTTTTTCCTTCAGTCCTTTTGCCCGTGCCGTCCTTATATAGTCCTGCTTGATAACCTCAAGCATGCTCGAACGTGTGTAGCGCATAAAGCTTGCCAGGGAGCCCAGCCCCAGAACTATACTTGGCAGAAACAAGTGCCATGCTACATCCAAAAACTTTTCCAAAAAAGTCGGATTGAACAAAAGAGGGTTCTCAAGTCCGAATAAGGGGAAAAGCTGCATATCCACCGCAAAGCTTTTCAATAGCAAAAGTCCGAAGAAAAATGACGGTATGCTTATACCGATCAACGAAAATACAGTCAGGGTATTATCTGTAAAGCTGTATTGCTTGGTTGCACTTATTATTCCAATAGGCACTCCCAAGAGCACCGAAATTGTCAAGGATACAAGAGACAGGAGCAGGGTGGCGCCCATATAGTCCTTCATTACCTCTGTAACAGGTTTTTTGTGATTGATGGAATACCCCAAATTCCCTTTCAACGCCTCTCCCGTCCAATTTATGAACCTTTCGTACCAAGGCTTGTTAAGCCCCAGCTTTTCTATCAATTCCGCCTTTTGTTCAGGCGTGGCTTTAGGGTTCATCATATTTGAAGCCGGAGTTCCGGGTGCCAATTCAAGTATTATGAATAAAATAAGTAAAATTCCCAGCATTACGGGAATCATCTGCAAAATACGACGGATAATGTAATTTTTCATTATATACCTCCTTTATTAGTATTAAATAAAATGCAGGGAGGGTTATACCCTCCCGCGCGTTTCATTTGCAATTGTAAGTTATTTACTCAATTGATATATTTTTTATAACATCCGTCCATTTTACATATGTTCCTAAATCCATTCCCTTGACTCTGTTGTTGACGCCCCAGAGCTCGTTTCTGTACGCAATTATTATATGAGGTATTTCTTTATTCATCATAGCTGCCCATTCCTTGTATACTACGGCTCTCTTGTCCGTATCGAATTCCGACTTGCCCTTTTTAACAAGCGCCATAGCCTCTGCATTTTTGTAGCCTGAAGCGTTGAAGCCGCCTGCTACGTATGCAGCGTCATCGAACAGCGCGCCTGTGGGATCCGGATCTATGCTCAAGGAGAAGCCCATTGTGTAAATATCAAAATCCTTGTCTGCCGGTTCAGGATCCATTGTACGGGATGCAACGGTATCAAAGTCCATTAATTCTATTTTCAAATCAACACCGAGTTGCTTCCATGTATCTGACGCCATTCCTGACAGGGTGCCCGGCCACGGCGAGTCGGTATAAACCAGCCAGCTTAGCTGAAATTTTTTACCATCCTTGTAACGGAAGCCGTCAGAACCCATTTTCCACCCTGCCTCATCCATAAGCTGGGCTGCCTTTGCCATGTCAAACTTGTATGGATTTAAGTCGGATACATCCGGGAATGCCCATGATGACGGAGAAATAGGTGCCATACCAACCTCTGCCAAGCCTTCGCCGTATTGTGCATCTATGAAGGATTCCCTGTCCAGGGCATACATCAGAGCCTGCCTTACTCTAACATCGGCAAGCTGAGGTCTCACACAGTTAAAACCCATGTAGGTATAACCGTTTCCAAGGAACTTTGCCACCTTTATGTTGCCTAATTCACTAGCTGCCTTCAGATTGTCTTTGCTTGCGACTATCTGTCCGAAGTCTATCTGGTTTGTCTGCAATGCTGCGATAATACTTTCATCGGGTACCTCACTTACCAGTATACCGTCAACTTTGGCAGCATTTGCACTGTCCCAGTAATTTTGATTCTTTGCAAGCTTTATAAACTGCTTCGGAGCCCAGCTGTCAAATACCATGACATAGGAGCCCAGAGGCTTTTCGTTCAATGCAAGGAAATCTTCCCATTTGTCAAATTTGTAGTAGTGCTTTGGCATAATGCCGTAAATAAAGCTTTCTATATTAGACGGTGCAGCGTTGCCGTCGGCAAAGGTAAAGGCTATTGTTTTTTCATCTATTATTTTGATAGCGTCAAAGGTATCCTTGGCGCCTGAATGATAATCATCATATCCCTTCATGGCACTTACCGCATATGCTCTCGGGCCATTGTACTCAGGGCACGCTATTGTCATATAGGTAAAAGCGACATCCTCTGTGGTCAACGGCGCTCCGTCTGAAAACTTGATGCCATCCTTTAATGTAAAGGTGTAGGTCAGCTTGTCGTCGGAAAGTGTCCAGTCAGCCAGCATGGGGATATATTCACCTTCACTGTTGTTTATTGCCAGAGCTTCGAACAATACACTGCTGATATAGTCATCATAAGTAGTGTCAGCCATAACAGGGTTAAATACACCCGAGAAGCTGGTTCCGCCCATTTTTAAAATTTTGTCCGCTCTAATTTCTTCTTTTGGCTGTTCAGGGGCACCAGTTGCCTGATCTTTTGGGCCACATCCCACAAACGATGTCAATGCCATGACAACAACCAGGATCACTGCTAACAGTTTACTTGTTTTCACACAAATCCCCTCCTTATATTTTCCCGATATCGGGAATCACATAGAGATGCCCAGCATTGGCATCAACTACATTATATAGAAATTATATCCATTTTTTTATATTCAGTCAATAACTAATGTAACAGTCATCAAAAGAGGGGTTGTCCATTTTATTTCCTAATAAATTTATCAATTTATGCTAAGTTTCATATATATCATATTTTACATTTTTCATATTTATAGAAGGATACGGCATAGCAGGTACGAAAAGCGAAAAAAGCTAATGTAGAATTGGCTGACGTAAAGAAAATTAAGGAAATCAAAGTAGGTTTAAGCTGCGCTTTAAACCTATTTGATATAGCTTAAACTTCTATACATACGGGCTTATGAGTGATATCTTGCCTTCGGCTTTGCCCGACTCCAGGTATTGGTGCGCCTTGCCTATGTCTGTAAACAAAAATTCTTTTTCGGCTTTCAGTACCTTCAGCTTACCGCTTTCCACATATTCCTTTACCCTTTTCAGCAGCTCCCCGTGCTTTTCTCTTCCCACCCCGTCAACTATGGCTATCAATATGAATACACAGCTCAGGCTTATCCCCTTTCTGTGCATCATGCCCAGGTCCAGAACCACCCTGGAATTGGTGGTGCATACCCTTCCGTTCAGCTTCACTGCCTTGAAGCTGTTCAGGAGGTTTTCGCCGCCGACGGTATCTATTATCACATCAAAGCCTTTATCCCCGGTATACTGCTTCACATACTCCTCTACAGTATTTTCCCTGTAGTTGATAACTGCATCGGCTCCCAGCTCCAGCGCACTTTTCCCTTTTGAAGCTCCGGATACGGTGCCGTATACCTTTGCTCCCCCGAGCTTGGCCAGTTGGAGCGCCATATGGCCTACGCCCCCCGATATGCCGTGTATAAGCACCCTGTCCCCTTCCTTTATCCGGGCTTTTTCCAGCAGCTCGGAGGCAGTTATGCTTACCAGCGGATACAAGGCGGCAGTGTTATGGTCTATGTCTGCCGGCTTGTGCCATATAAGCCTTGAGTCCGCCAGCATATATTCCGCCAATGCACCGGTTTCTCCTATAGCGCCTCCCGCACAGCCGAAAACCTCGTCCCCTTCTTTAAACCCTTCGACCCCTTCCCCTGCCTCCAGTACAACTCCTGAGAAATCCCCGTTCAGCACTGCCGGGAAGGGAGGAGTGATAGCAGGTACGAGACCGGAGCGGATCTTAGTCTCAATAGGATTGACACTGCTGGCATGAACCTTCACAAGCACATAGCCCGCTTTAACCTCCGGTTTGGCTGTCTCCTTCTCATAAAAAACCTCGGGACCTCCGAAACGGTCAATAACCATTGCTTTCATATCATATTTTACCTCCTTCATAATTTGTAGGAAAATGCGACGTAAAAATGATGTGCAACAACCGGAACGACACAGGGGTCGTTCCCTACAATATGCCAATTATCATGTGTTGTTTGTAGGGAACGGCCTCTGTGCCGTTCCGCACCCATGTTGCGAAATCTTTATAAAACCTGTCGAAAGTAGTATAATAGTTATAGCATAATTATACAGCCCAGAAATATTTATACAAAAGAAAGGACGCAAGAATAATGAGTTTGGAAAGTGTAAAAAAGTATTTTCAGGACAACCAATTGACAGACCTCCATATACTGGAGACGAACGCAAGCACTGCAACAGTTGAGCTTGCGGCAAAAGCCCACGGTGTGGCGCCGGCCCTTATCGCAAAGACCATGGCCTTTGGCCTGAAGGACCGTAATATAATAATAGTTACAAAGGGTGACGCCAGAATAGAAAACCGCAAATATAAGGATTGTTTCCACGAAAAGGCCACAATGCTCAATCATGAAGAAGTACTGGAGATAACCGGCCATCCGGTGGGAGGCGTATGCCCCTTCGGCCTCAAGAATCCCATGGATATCTACCTGGATATATCCCTGAAGGAATTTGAATATGTGTACCCGGCTGCAGGCTCTACAAATTCTGCGGTAAAGATTTCTCCCGACAGGTTGCAGGAAGTTACGGAGGGTATATGGATAGATGTATGC
>JAEXXN010000460.1 GCA_023405875.1 Bacillota bacterium
CTTCTTGGACAGCTTCTCCACCTCATGGCGATAGCTGTCTCTCGATGGAAAATCCATCTGGGAGTATATGTCCGCCGGGTCCTTTCTCAGTATCTGCTCAACCTGGCTCAATTCTTCAAATATCATCTTCCAGTCCAGAGTGGATATCACCCTGAGGCTGGTTATGGAGTTGCCCATGGATACCTGCCTTGAGGCCTGTTCCCGATGCTCAAGGTGTGTAATGCTTTCAGAGGTGGTATGCTGCTCCGAAAGCCTTTCATCTATGTATTGTATAATAGGAGCAATCTCTATACCGTGCTGCTTCAGCCTGTTCAGCAGGTGTTCCCCATAGGAGGGATTGATGGTTTCCAGATGCTTCATGCTTTCCTTTGCCAGAGTGAGCAGCTCTTCCGGCTTTCTATCCTTGCAGGACAGCAGTTGTTCTGCAAGCTTCTCCGCTTTATGCCACTGCTGCTGGGAGGAATTGATGCTCTCACACACATGCCTTATATGCTCAATAAGCGCCATCCTTACCATCATCGGTATTGCCCAAAGCTCCCCCGAAGAAAGCAGTGATTGCGTCTGATAGGCTTCCACGAAGCCCACCAGTTGCTTATCGTCAAATCTTCCGTCGGTATGGGACACCAGCTCCAAAGCAATGGCATATACCCTGGGATAGCCTTTCAACATTCCGGTTTTTAGCCTTGGCAGCTGCGAGTAATATTTTTTTGACAGGTTCTGCCTTATCTCCTTTACCTGCTCCTCAATTATATAAAAATTGTCCAGCAGCCATTCTGCCGCAGGTGTGACACTGCTCCTTACGTTTGAGTACTCATTCAGCTCCTTGTAAACAGAGGTTATGAATTTGAAGTTCTTGTTCATTCTGGTTTCAAGGCTGTAATAATACCTTGAGCTTTTTCCTACACAATGCTTATGGGCTATTTCCAGAGCGTGCCTTTCCAGCTCCTCCGCATTGAGTATGGCATCGTATACCTCCGGCTCATCCCTGTCTATTGCATATAACAGTCTGATAAGCAGATATATAAGAATAACAGCAAGTATCAATGCTGTCATATATATGTAAAAAACCGCATCGTTCAATATAATCCTCACCATTCCTTACCCATATATTTCGCGAAAACATTTTACATATGTAATTCAGATTTCGCGCAAATATTTCCTTGATTTCATTGAATTCGCGCCATACCCTAATGTAATAGCTTAAGCGCGTTCAATATAAACTTCCCGGTCAAGCATCATTTTCATCCGGTACCGCCACAATGCTTTTTATCCTCTCTGTGAACTCTGCTGCAAGCTCCCTGGCGTATTCCTCCGAGGTTCCCTCAGCATATATGTTGCATACAGGCCTCTCACTATCGGGCAGTATGAGGACCCAGCCGTTTTCACTATTGATCCGCACACCCTCGAACAGCTCTATTTCCCTGTTCTTGTTTTCCTCTATGATTTCCCGTATTACTCTTCCCTTATGCCGCCAATCGCATTGGACCTCATTTCTTTCCATATGGAAATGGGGAAGCTCATTTACAAGGTCATAGAGAATCACCGAGTTTGCCGCCATAAAGTCCAGCAGGCTTCCGACACCCCATATTCCGTCAAAGTTCAATATATACTGGAACAGGGATTCCTCCAGGTTCTGCTTTTTATCAAACATTTCCTTCATTATGGCGGCCGGCGTGTTCTTTGTCCTTACAACTTCAATATTGTAGCACTCCGCCATCTTTTCGATCACTCTGGAAGCTGTATGAGGTACAATAAGCCTTTTTTCCATCCCGCTCTTCAATATTATAAGAGAGGTCAGTGCCAACTGCTTATCCTTGTCAAGTATCCTCCCCTTGTGATCTATAAGTACTGCATTTTCTCCGTCCTCATTAAGCACCACTCCCATTGCTGCACCATATTTCACGGTAAGCTCCGCTATCCTGCTGTTGTCGGCATAGGCTCTTTTCAATGTGCCCGACTGAGGCCGTTCAGCATCCAGCACAACAGCTTCTACAGAACAGCCAAGGTTCCTGAAATATGAACCGGCCAGTTCTGCCACCTGCTTTGACACCGAGCCCACCACCAGCTTTGTCTTTGCCTCCCGGAGCTTTTTATAATTCTTCAGCATGTTGGTACCGTTCTGAATATAAAAGTCGGCAAAATTTACCACTCTGACGATATCCTTTATCCTATCTGCATTACACCTTTTAAAATCCTCCCTGGTAAAGCTGCTTTCAATCTTCTTCTCAACCGGCCTGTCGATATTTATACCCTCATTATTTGAGAATTCAAGGTGTACCTTGTTCTCCACATTATAGTCCTTCCAGATATGAACTCCGCCTTCTGCCTTGTAGAACCTTACGGCAAACCGCATTATGGGCATTACCGCATTTTCAATGCTTATTACGCCTATACCCGTAGACAGCACCCCTGCTATAAAAGCATCCCTTATTATCTCCGAAGCATTTGAGCCGTCGCTGCTTACAACTATCCTGGAATCCTCCCTCAGAGTACTACCGAAGGCTGAGCCCAGCCGCGATGCAAATTCCGGAGTTATATTCACATTTATATCTCCGCTTACATCCCTGTAGCCGAACAGGGTTTTGGAGGCTTTTGTGCCCCAGACAAGATTCTGTGTAACTATGGCGTCTGCTTCAATATCCTTTTCCGGCCATATCTTTATATCCGGCTTGATTATAGCTCCGTTTTCCAAGGTGGTGCTGCTGCCTATCACGGTATTCTCAAAAAGGTGTACTCCATCCTTGACATTGGCACCACTGCATATGACCGAGCCCCTGCTTTGAACATTACGGCCGATTTTTGAGTTCTTCCATATAATGCTTTTCTTTACTGAGGTGGCTTCTCCTATTTCACAATTGTTTCCTATTATCGCCGCTTCCAGAAGCGAGCTGCCTTTTATCCTGCAATTGCTGCCTATCAGCACAGGCGCATTGAGGCAGCAGCTTTCATCTATATCGGAGTTCTTCCCTATCCATATTCCCTTCTTGATCTCCCTGTAATCAATGGCTGCCCTGACCCTTCCCATTAATATGTCAAAATTGACCTCCTTGTATACCCTGAGGTCGCCGATATCATTCCAATAATCCCGTGTAACGTATCCGTACATTGGAATATTGTCATTCAGGAGCTTGGGAAAAAGATCCTTGCTGAAGTCAAAATTGTCGCCCTTCTTGTAATAATCCATTATCTCCGGCTCAAGAATGTATATCCCGGTGTTTATGGTATCGCTGAACACCTCGCCCCAGCTGGGCTTTTCAAGAAAGCTGGTTATCCTGCCCTCTTCATCTGTTATTACCACCCCATACTCCAGGGGTATCGGCACCCTTTTCAATACCAGGGTGGCCTTTGAGCCTTTGGACCTATGAAATTCCAGCGCTTTCTCCAGGTCTATGTCGGTAAGGGCATCTCCGCTGACAATAATAAAGGTACCCTCAAGGAAGTCCTCGGCGTTTTTTACACTGCCTCCGGTTCCCAAGGG
>JAEXXN010000478.1 GCA_023405875.1 Bacillota bacterium
GACTTACACAGTGCGCTCCGGTGACACCTTGTGGAAAATAGCGCAAAAGAACCAGGTAGGCATAAGCGAGATAATTTCAAAGAATCCTAAATTGAAAAATCCTTCTCTTATATACCCGGGGCAGAAGCTTACCATACCAACCACCACCGCAATAAATGCGCTGGAAAATGAAGTTATCCGGTTAACCAACCTCGAGAGGTCGAAAAAAGGCCTGGGAGCCCTCAAGGCAAACTGGCAGCTTTCCAGGTGTGCGAGATATAAGTCCCAGGATATGATCAACAAAAACTATTTTGCTCATCAATCCCCGACCTACGGCTCTCCTTTTGATATGATTGAGTCCTTCGGTATAAAAATGGCCGCGGGAGGCGAAAACATCGCAATGGGCCAGAGATCAGCACAGGAGGTCGTTACTGCCTGGATGAATTCCCCGGGTCATAGAGGAAACATTCTGAGTAGCGCTTACACGGAAATAGGAGTGGGCCTTGCAAAGAGTAAAAACGGAAGCTATTACTGGACACAGATGTTCATAAGGCCTGGAAGGTAAGCAAAAAAAACAATAACCGGAGCATTAGCCTCCGGTTATTTGCATAAACAGTTCCTGCCTTTGGATTTTGCCCGGTACAGCGCCTTGTCGGATGCCGTAAGCACCTCTTCGGCGTTCCTGTGCCTTTCATTTTTTTCCGCTGCCCCGATACTCACTGTTAAGTAAAGCTTTTTGTAAGCGCTTCTCTTTGTGACAATATCTGCAGGCTTTTTGTCCGGCCTGCTCCTGCTTCTTTTAATAAAGCCCCTGTCCGCTATATATTCACGCAGCTCCTCAAGGTGAGGCACTGCTTCTTCTACAGCCTTTCCCGGAAAGAGTATGGTGAACTCCTCCCCGCCATATCTGAAGGGCCTGCCTCCGCCTCCTACACTCCTGATGCAGGCTGCAACAAGCTTGAGGACCTCGTCCCCCACATCATGCCCATGGGTGTCGTTGAATTTTTTAAAATGATCAATGTCAAGCATTGCTATTGTGTATTTGCCGTCCAGCTTGAGCAGCTCCTCCTTCAACGCCCGTCTTGAGGGCAAGCCTGTAAGCTCATCCAGATAAGCCATGGAATAAGACGCCTGTATGACTACGGCAACAAGCAAAAGTCCCGATAATGCAAACATCAGCGGCACTGCATAGGGGTCTCCCCCGAACAGGAGGGCAGCAAAGGAGTATACCGTTACTCCTGCAAAAGGCGTATCATTGCTTTTACCAGCTACCGCCTCCCTGGTAAACAGATATGCCACAGCAGCCAGAAACAGCAGCAGCGATAGCTGTGGGAAATCAGGGAACAGCTTTATATCCCATGGCAGCAGCTTCATTTCAAAAAGCTGCAGCAGGTCGGTATCATTATACCAGACTATCCAGGCTGCTATAAGTGCTTCTATAGAAATGAGCAGCAGCCTCATCCTGCCCCAGGAGGATACTACGCCTCTTTCCTTCTGTACGGAAAATGCCAGGATATTGAGCGGTATATATACTGAAACCAGGGAGCTCATCATAGCATAATAATCAGTTTTGTCCATGCCCCCAGGTACAAAATCCATAAGCACCAGCTGACTGAGGACAAGTGTAAGGGAGCAGAAGAATACCCTGCTTCTGTTGAACCTCCACCCAAAGAACATGGCTGCAATAAAAAGCAGATAGGAGGCATATTGAATAAACGCCTTTATGGAAGGCGGACCTGCTTTGAGCCAACCTAAGGAAAAATATGCAATTCCAAGAAGCAAGCAGTACAATGTCAGAGAAATCAATGCTCTTGTTTTTCTATCCACCTTGACCTATCCCCTCCGGCATTTTAAAAGCCTTTACCATGATACTAATATAATACCATAATACAAAGCAAAAGAACCAGTATGTGATTTACATAAACCACAATACCGGTCCTTACTACTGTCTCTATTATGCTTCAAACAAATATCCCAGCTCCAGCTCTTTGTTTTTCAAGGCCAGATATTCCTCTATCTGCTGCGGGCTTTCCATAGACGATACCTTTGCCGAAATCTCCCTCGCAGCAGCCATATCAATGGAACTGACCAGCTTTTTCAGCCTTAATACCATTGCAGGGCTCATGCTGAGCTCATCCAGTCCAAGGCCCAGAAGCAAAAGTGCAGCCTCCGGCTTTCCTGCAAGCTCACCGCACATACCCACGGGTATTCCCCTTTCGTGGCCTGCTTTTACTACGGCAGCAATCAAACGGATAACGGCAGGCTCAAAGCTGTTATACAGATAGCTTACCTTTTCATTGGTCCTGTCCACAGCCAGTGTATATTGTGTCAGGTCATTGGTGCCTATACTGAAAAAATCAGCTTCCCTGGCCAGGAGGTCTGCAGTTATTGCTGCTGAAGGAAGCTCTATCATCACTCCCGCTTCAATTCCTCTGTCATAATCGAAGCCTTGAAGCTCAAGCTCCCTCTTTACCTCCTCCAGAATTCCCTTCGCTTTTCTCAGCTCACCGATTGTCGCTATCATGGGGTACATGATCTTGATCCTTCCATAGGCGCTTGCCTTCAAAATTGCACGCAGCTGCACGCGAAACATTTCAAGCCTTTCAAAGCATAACCTGATTGCCCTGAAGCCCAGAAAGGGATTTGCTTCCGCAGGCAGCTTCAAATATTCAATTTCCTTGTCCCCACCTATGTCAAGGGTCCTTATTATCACCGGCTTGCCTTCCATACCGGCAGCCGCTTCCTTATACGCCCTGAATTGCTCCTCCTCGTCAGGCATACTGTTCCTGTCCATGAATAAAAACTCGGTACGGAACAGGCCGATTCCGTCGGCGCCTACCTCAAGAGCCTTCTTTATGCCTCCGGCCCCTTCTATATTGCATTCCAGCTTTACCACATGCCCGTCCTTGGTGACTGCTGGCAGAGACTTCAGCTCCCTCAGCTGCTCCTCCAGCTGCCGCGCCCTGTCTATTTTCCCATAGAGCAGCTCAAGCTTTTCCTCATCCGGTTCCAGCTCCACAGTACCCCTGGTACCGTCAACCGCCAGCATACGTCCTTCCACAGCAAGGCCTGTTATGCCGTGTACTCCCATAACTGCAGGTATACCCCCGCTGCGCGCCATTATCGCTGTGTGAGAGGCAGCGCCCCCTGTTTCGGCCACTATTCCTTTGACAAATCTCGTATCGGCCGCCGCCATCTGGGAAGGTGTTATCTCCCTGCCTATCAGTATCACTTCTTCATTTATGGACGTAATGTCCTTTATGGCCACTCCCAGAAGATTTTTGACCACCCTTGCTCCGATATCCCTGATGTCGTCCATTCTCTCTCTTATATAAGGGTCCTCTATACCTTCAAACACTGCCAACTGTTCTTCAACAGACATTGAAAAGGCGTGCTCCGCCTTTATAGAGAGGGAGCTTATCTTCTCCGCCGCCTGTTCGGCAAGCATCGGATCCTCCAGCATCATAACATGGGCTTCAAGTATCTCAGCCTTTTCTTTCTCCCCACGCTTTACAGCAATATGGTGAATCGACTGAAGCTGGTTTCTGGAATGCTCCAGTGCATTATTCAGTCTGTCAAGCTCTGCTTGTACCTGATCGGAACCTATATTCCCCTTATCTATCTTAATATCAGGTTCACTGATTATATATGCTCTTCCTATCCCGATACCCGGGGATACAGCCAAACCTTTTTCCATAAACATCTCTCCCTGATAATCAACCTTTGACCGTCAATTCCATTATTATATCACTGCTGCCTTCAATTACTTTTCTGAGCTCTATCCCTTTTTCATCAGCGTTGGTTATTACAACAGGTGTTGTAAGAAGCTTACCCTCTTTAACGAGATATTCCCGGTCAAAGCTTATCAGCCTGTCTCCCCTTTTTACCATATCTCCTGCATTTACGTGGCTTGTAAAGCCCTGGCCCTTCAATTCTACAGTATCAATACCTATATGGACCAGCACCTCCGCGCCGCCCGGTGCTTCTATTGCAACGGCATGAAGAGTTTTGGGAACAAGCAGTATTTTGCCATCACAGGGTGAAAGGATCACGTCCGACTCCGGTTCAATTGCCACCCCGTCTCCCATCAGCTTATCCGAGAACATATTATCCTTTACCTCGGTTATATCGATAACCTTGCCTTCCACCGGCCTGTATAATATCAGAGTATCAGCTTTCTTTCTTAAAAAATTGAACATATCCTTACTCCTTACCCAGTAGTTCTTTTATCTCTTCCATAGCAGCAGCCTCATCCTCACCGTCAACAACTGCGATTATTTCATCTCCCCTGGAAACCCCAAGAGACATGATACCGATTATACTTTTACCCGATACACTGACTCCGCCTTTCTCAAGCTTTACCTCACTCTTCAGCCTCCTGCACAGTTGGACAAATTCAGCCGCAGGCCTTGCATGAAGACCGTCCTTACCCATTACCACCACAGCTTCTCTCAGCAATTACATCCCTCCTAATCCTTCATAGCCATTCTTCTGTAAGTATGCCTTCTTCCTCTTATTGCAACTGAGTATGCCGTTATATTCTCCGGAACTGCTATCCCGGTATAACCTGCATCACCGATATGGTGTATATCCGCTCCGGCCATTTTGCAGTTCAGTGCAATGCTTTTTATTGTATCAGTATCAGAGCCCTCCTGGGAGGTTCCGATAGTTGTCATCACCATAGCTCCCTTGTTATGTGCATGGTCGGCTATGTCCTTCACGGCTTCAACGGTTATCCCCGGTACAGTACCCGGTGCCGGAACCAGTATGATATCTGCTCCGGCAGCTATAAAGCGCTCCGCATCCTCGACCTGCATGATCCCTTTTCCTGTTTCAGAGCCTACTCCGGCTCCATGCATCTTTCCGGCTGCCAGTGCAATATTATCCCCCAGCTCCTCCCGTATTTCCTTTATCGCCTTCAATATGCCCTCATTGGTAACTCCGGTCTTGGGGTTTCCGGTCAGTACTATCAGCGAAGCTCCCTGTTCATATGCAAGCCTTGCATTTTCACGTGTCGCCCTTCTGCCTCTTCCGACAATGGACCTTTCCCCCTTAACCTCTATTGATGCATCAACGGGCTCCAGATTCACTCCCACCGGCCTCCCTGCAAGCTTCTTAAGCCTTTGCACCACTGCTTCTCCCGCTTCAGGCTTTATGCCGTATATAGAAGGCTCAAGGGCATCATACAGGTTCAGTATTATAATATCCGCTCCAAAGGCAGCGGCAACCTCGGCATTAGTCACATCAAGGAATAAGGG
>JAEXXN010000295.1 GCA_023405875.1 Bacillota bacterium
CATTCTTTCTGAGCATTGCTCCTGGCTAAGACCTTCAAGGTCGATGAGACGAATCGCTTCAAACTCGTCTACCGTCATCATCACTACCTTTCCATCGCTTCCGTCAACACCCAATGGGCCAAAGTCCTGGCTTCCGGGCATACAACAGACCCGCCGCCATTTTCTCGGTCTAGGCATATTTACACCTCCCCCGGATCAGATTATTAATGGCATATGCCATTAACTATTTACAGCATATAATAGTTTATGGCATATGTCAATAATTATAAGTCAAATGGGCGAGGGCTTCATTTGGTACTTTAAAAAATACCCTTTCCGAGATATTCGGATAGAATGTTGTTATAGACTATAAAATATGTTATATTGGTTAGAGTCATCTAACTTATGGTGCGGGCGGGGGTGTAAAAGAAATGACCGAACAACAATGGGAAGCAATTAAAAATTGTGATAAAAAATATGACGGGATTTTCTTTTATGCGCTGAAAAGCACAAAAACGGTTTGCCGCCCTTCATGCACGGCAAGAACGCCTAACCCTAAAAATGTAGTGATATTTTATACGGTGGAAGACGCAATCAATCATGGGTACAGGCCTTGTCACCGCTGCAGGCCGGACCATATGGACTGGAAAGGTGCAAAAGACGAGCTGAGTAAAAAAGCACAGGATTATTTGGAGCATCACTATGCTGAAAAGTATACTCTTCAAGTCGTAGCCGGCAATTTATACATTGATCCCTATTATCTGCATAGGTCATTTAAAGAGATTACAGGCTCTACACTGTTACAATACCAACATCAAATCCGCATAAAACAGGCTATAAGATTATTAACTGAAACAAATTTATCCGCTTCATATATCAGCAGTGAAGTTGGTTACAACACTTTATCGCATTTCTCAAGGGCTTTCAAAAAAATTATCGGCACTTCTCCTTTGCGCTTTAGAAACGAAAATCGGAAGTAAGGCTCGTCCATGATATATTATCTTTATTACGGATAAGCCCATTTCAACAGTCACTTAATTTTTTTCTTTCTGATAAGCAGGAGGCTCCGGGCTATCAGCAGCATTACCGGAAGCTCTATCAAAGGTTCTATTATCATTGCCAATGCTATGACCGGTTCATCCGGAAATACCATTACTGCAATCCCGAGAGTCATTGGAGAATTTTTCGCAACAGTGGTAAAGGTTAAGCTTGCTGAATCTTCATAAGAGTATTTCAGCATTTTGCTAATAAACTGAGCAAGCAGAAAATTTATTATATAAAACAGCAGTATCGGAATCAGCAGCAAATATACAATATTTAAATTTGCAAGCAGATTACGGCCCTGATAAGCGAACATTGATGCGATAGCCATTCCCAGTAAGACGGTTTGTGCAGAGGAGAAAAAGCTAAAAACTTTATTTTTTAACCCATCATGATCCTTTATTTTACGTAAAATGGCTTTTGCGGCCTGGGCAAGAAGGAAAGGTAAAATAATTACAGTCAATATACTTTCAAATAGTGCGTTAATATTAATTGTTCCGGTAATTCCCGCGAAAAGGAATAGATAAGCAGGTAACAGTACAACCTGCAATATTAAATTAATCGGCAATATCGAGGTTGAAAGAGGAACATTCCCCTTTGCGATTCCAGTAAAGACAAGATACCAATCTGTACATGGCGTTACCATAAGCATGATAAAGCCTATCCACAAAGCCGGATTTTCCGAAAGAAAAATTCCTCCCAGCCCCCAGACTAAAATGGGCGTCCACAAAAAATTTACACTTATAACTGTAATGGCGAATTTGAAATTTAAAAATGATTTTTTTAGATCCTTTAGCGGGATATTTAAAAATAAGCCGAATAGCATCACAAAAAGAAACGGTATTACAAAATTTCCTGCGTAGCTTTCGATGAAAGGAACCTGCCCTAAAAGCAGGCCCAGCAATACCGCAAAAAAAACAATCAGCGTTTGAAACTTTTCCAATTTGCTCAAAAGTAATTCTCCTTCCGAAATGTAAGCATAGGTGTTAACAAACTATATCATTGAAGCTCTTTGAATAAAGACTTAAGCAATTTATTTCTATTATCTGCCGGCGGAATCTGATTTTCTGCGGCTGTATAAGGGACGAGAAAATAGAGATTCTTAATAAAGTATACATTTTTTTATCCTTAAAAGCTTTATACCAGATTGACTTTTAATTCGGCAGTATATCTATAGCAGTAACCTTGAGCGTATATACCGCGCTTATAAGCATGTGGGGGCTTCCGTTCCCCTTCAGATTGACAAAATTTTATTTTATGCATATAATAGTCATATCAAAAATATTTGATGTGAGGTGAGAGGTATGGAAACCGAGTACGAGAAAAACGCCAGGGTATTTAAGGCATTTTGCGATGAAAAGCGCCTTGCAATCCTGGAGCTTTTGCGCAGCGGTGAAAAATGTGCCTGCGTCTTGATAGACCAGATGGACATAGGCCAATCTTCCCTTTCCTATCACATGAAAATTTTATGCGAGTCCGGCATTGTAGAAAGCAGGCAGGAGGGCAAGTGGACACATTACCGCTTGAGCAGCTCCGGCAGCAAATATGCGGCAGAGCTTTTGCTGAAGCTCACTACTCCTTATGCGGAACAGCAGCCCAACCAGTGCTGTAATTAAGAAGGCCATCCCTGGGATGGCTTTTCTCCCACATAACATATCAAGTTTTTTTGATGTGAGATGTTATGTCAATTTTTATTTACGAGGAGGCGATACTGTGGAACAAAATGAGAGTCAAAGAAGCTGCGGCTGCTCATGCTCTTCTGGCTGCGGCAGCAATACTCAAAGCCGGCCTGTCCTGAAAGGCCCCTACATAAAGGGGTTGAATGCAGCAACGGCAGGAGCAGTACCTTGTGCTGCTACCGAGCTTACCGCAAGAGATATTCTAGGTGCATGGAAGGTCCGCTGGGGCATCGGACGCATGAATTATAAAGTGGCTCCCGGTCTTTACAGGGTTGGAGCGCCGGATGAAAATTCGCCCGTACTCGTCACCGCAAACTATAAGCTAACCTTTGACAAGCTTCGCAAAGAACTGGGGAACCTGAAGCTTTGGATTCTGGTGCTTGACACAAAGGGTGTGAATGTCTGGTGTGCAGCAGGAAAAGGCACTTTTGGAACGAATGAGCTTGTGCGGCGCGTCCGCGCGGTACGTCTTTCTGAGGTTGTCGGACACAGGACGCTTATACTTCCCCAACTTGGAGCAACAGGGGTAGCTGCACACGAGGCGGCAAAGAGGTGCGGATTTCATGTTGTGTACGGCCCGGTACGTGCACATGATATTAGAGCGTTTCTCAATGCCGGAATGAAAGCAACACCGGAAATGCGGGAAGTCCGCTTCACATTTGCAGACAGGATTGTCCTTACTCCTGTGGACTTCATTCAGTGGATGAAGCCGCTGCTGATCTTCTTTGGAGCACTCTTTATCCTGAATGCATTTGGGCTGGGACGTTTTGGAATGACAGAGCTTCTGGCTCTTCTCGGCTCAATCGCTGCCGGGTGCGTTCTTACTCCTGCCCTTCTTCCGTGGATACCGGGACGTGCCTTTGCTTTTAAAGGTGCTTTCGTCGGGCTCTTCTGGACTGTGGCCTTCATTTTTCTCTCAGGCGGAGCTTCACGGATAGGAAGCCTTGAAGCATTGTCTTACCTGCTTTTGCTTCCATCTATTTCAGCTCATACAGCCATGAATTTTACGGGCAGTTCCACTTATACCTCTCCTTCGGGAGTCAATAAAGAAATGCGCATTGCTATTCCGGTCATGCTCTTTACTTCAGTTTGCGGCATGCTGCTTCTCATAGCCGGAAATATTTTAAAAACTATTCTGTGGGGTGGTGTATGATGAAGCATAAATACTTGAAAAATGTAGCTACACTGAAACTCAATACGGAAAAGTGTACGGGCTGCGGAATGTGCCTTAACGTCTGTCCCCACAGCGTATTTATGCTTAATAACGGAAAAACTCTGATCGTTAACCTGGATAGTTGTATGGAATGCGGAGCCTGCATGAAGAATTGCGCATTCTCAGCCATAGCTGTTTCACCCGGTGTCGGATGTGCTTCAGCCATCATTAAAGGGCTGCTTACCGGCTCCGAACCATCCTGTGACTGTTCCGGCGGCGAATGCTGCTAAATATGGCCCCGCTGAGGCGCCTGTAACTTACGTTACCCCATCCATATCGAGCAATCACCTATTTAAGAACCCCCCTGGGGGGATTATTGACAATTTAATGGTATGATGATAAAATAACAATATCCCCCCACGGGGGATATTGTTATTTTGAATTTATATTATCAGTATAGAAAGAGAAAGGAAGTGACCTGATGAATTCTAACACACATGAGCATTCCCATAGCCATAGCCAGACAAAAGCGGTTATCAACCGCATTTCCCGCGTAACAGGGCACATGCAGTCTGTAAAAAAGATGGTGGAGGAGCAAAGGGATTGCAGTGAAATCCTGATTCAGCTTTCCGCCATACGCTCCGCCATCAATAATATCGGCCGTATTATTTTGCAGGACCATATCGATCACTGTGTAGTGGAAGCTGTTGAAAACGGCGATAAGAAAGTTCTTGAGGATCTCAACAACGCAATTGAAAAATTCTTAAAGTGAATTCGGAAAGGGGGCCAATTCATGCTTAAAAAAATCAACGACCTGTTCAGCGGGATACCAATGACCGTCATAGCTGCCATTTTTCTGGTAATAAGCCTTATCTCACTTTTTACAGATATGCAACTCCCCATAGATCCCGCGTGGGTTACTGTGGTGATCTGCGGCTTTCCTCTTTTATACCTTGCAGTTACCCGGCTGATCTTTCAGAAATGGATCTCTTCTGCACTGCTTATTTCCATTGCAATGATCGCTTCCATTGCCATCGGGGAATTGTTTGCTGCAGGAGAAGTCGCTTTTATTATGGCAATCGGTGCAATATTGGAGGACAAAACGGTTGAACGCGCCAAAAAGGGACTAAAGCAGCTCATCAGCCTCACTCCCGTACAGGGAAGAAGGATCCGCTCCGACGGCTCGGAAAGCCGTGAAGAGATGATTCCGGCAGAGCATATACGGCAGGGTGATATTCTTCGTATTCTGCCCGGAGAGGCAATTCCAGTGGATGGTGAAATTATAGCCGGTAATTCTTCGGTGGATCAATCTGTTATGACCGGGGAATCCCTTCCGGTGGATAAAGGAGCAGGAGACGATGTGTTCTGCGGAACGATCAACCGCTTTGGCTCGATTGATATTGTTGCGACCAAGGTTGGCGAGGATTCTTCCCTGCAAAAGTTGATCCGCATGGTTCAGGAGGCGGAAAATAAAAAAGCGCCTATGCAGCGAATTGCGGATAAATGGGCAACATGGCTTGTGCCGGTTGCTTTAGCCATCGCCATCGTTACGTTTATTGCTACCAGGGATATTATCCGCGCGGTTACGATACTGGTTGTTTTCTGCCCCTGCGCCCTTGCGCTGGCCACTCCTACCTCTATTATGGCTGCTATCGGGCAGGCAACCAAGCACGGCGTTATCATTAAGTCAGGCGAAGCATTGGAAAACATGGGAAAAGTCGATTGCATCGCTTTCGATAAAACAGGAACTCTGACCAATGGAAATCTTGTGGTTGCTGATGTTTATCCTTTGGCTGAGACCATAGATAAAGAACAGCTTTTGAGCTTAGCAGCCTCTGCAGAAGCCCATTCGGAGCATCCCCTGGCAAAAGCAATCCTTGATCACGCCAGAGAACAACAAGTTGCCGTAGAGCCTGTGAACGATTTTGAGATGTTACCGGGCAAAGGTATCATGGCGACGATCAACGGACAGCCTCTGCTATGCGGAAACCTTAACTTCTTGAAAGACAATCAGATACATATTGACGACTCGGTTGTCATCACACTGAGCCGGTTTCGGGAGCAGGGCAAGGCAATCGTCCTTGTTGCAAGAGAAGGGGCTTTGCTTGGAGCTATTACTCTCTCAGATACCTTGCGGGATACCGCCCGCAACATGGTCGCAAAGCTGCACGGAATGAACACCAAGGTCGTACTCTTAACCGGAGACCATGCTCAGACCGCAAAGTATTTTGCTGAAAAGGTCGGTATCCATTCAGTTCAGGCTGAACTGCTTCCGGAGGATAAGGTCGGCAGCATTGCGGAGCTGGAGAAGCAGGGTCACAAGGTCTGCATGATCGGGGACGGGGTGAACGATGCACCGGCACTCAAAATCGCCAGTGTGGGCGTTGCAATGGGCGGCATTGGAAGTGACATCGCAGTGGAAGCTGCGGATATTGCATTGGTCGGGGATGATATCGCCAGGATACCTTATCTGAAAAAGCTGTCCAATGCCACACTCCGTACCATCAAGTTCAACATTGCACTGTCAATGGTGATCAACTTTATTGCGATAATGCTTTCTGTGGCAGGTGTGCTGAACCCCATTACCGGCGCATTGGTGCACAATGCCGGATCTGTGCTGGTGGTTCTGAACGCGGCACTTCTATATGACCGGAAATTTTAGTTGGACAGTGGGGATGGGACAATGAGCCTGTCCCCCTGTCCCTGTTTTATCTGCTTTTCATTTTGCGTATTCTTGCGTGGTATTTTCCCATAGGCACAATAAAAGGCGAACCGGAAACCGGATCCTGGATCACCATACAGTCAAGTCCAAAAACCTGCTTCATTAAAGCTTCAGTAATGATCTCTGAAGGTATTCCCTGGGAAATCAGTTTCCCGTTTTGTACTGCAAATATATAATCTGCATACCGGGCAGACAGATTGATGTCATGAAGCACCATGACGATGGTTGTCCCCCTCTTCCGGTTTAAATCCGTCAGCAGGTCCAGGATTTCGATCTGATAGGTGATATCCAGAAATGTGGTCGGTTCATCCAGAAGCAGAATGTCCGTCTGCTGGGCGAGAGCCATGGCAATCCAGACCCTCTGACGCTGTCCTCCCGACAGTTCATCCACACTGCGGTTTGCAAGCTCGGTGATCCCCATAATTTCCAATGCCTCTTCCACCGCTGCATAATCCTTTTTGCTCATGCCTTTCAGAAAGGTCTGGTAGGGGAACCTCCCCCTGGAAACCAGGTCTGAAACTGTGATCCCTTCCGGAACCACCGGTGACTGGGGAAGTAAGCCCAGTACCCGGGCTAACTG
>JAEXXN010000298.1 GCA_023405875.1 Bacillota bacterium
CCCGTCTGCTGTTGGATCCAAAGCGCTGCTACTTCTACAAGTATATTGCTGCCCGTGTCGCTGTTGGTCAGTACAACCAGGCCCTGATTTTTGTCCGTCATTTGCAGCATTCTTGCCCGCCATCCCCTGTTGGCTCCGCCGTGTCCTATTGCAGTCTCTCCCTGTGGCAGCTCCATTAATTCATACCCCAGGCCCCAGGCGTTGTTCAGAACGCCCTGTTTCATCAAAGCGACGGTCTCCGGTTTCAATATGCCTCCGCCGGCAGGCGATCCCGAAAAATCCATAGCTGCCGCCTGAAGCTTTGCCAGGTCGGCTGAGGTCGTATACAACCCGGCTGCAGCTTTTTCAGTGAAAATATAGTTAGGCAGCTCCTGTCCCAATACCCCATATGCCTTTGAAGTTCCGGACGCTGCTTCCTCTTTCCATTCAAAGGTACTGTTATCCATTCCCAGGGGCTTGAGGATTTCCTGCTCCATATACTGTGCAAAAGGTATCCCGCTTACTTCCTCAATTACAAGCTGAAGAAGGGTATAGCCTCCCCCGGAATATTGGAATATGCTTCCGGGTTCATTAATGATCCTTACATCCCCTGCGCCATTTGTATCCCCCCTGAGGGATTCTTCAAGCGATACAAGGCTTTCCGAGGACTTCACCCCCGCATAGCCCCGCAGCGAAAGACCCGCAGTATGACTCAATATCCTGCGCAGTGTCACACCTTCGCTGCTGTATTGAGTTTCGGGAAGAGGCCAATTTTTTAAATATTTCTCAATAGGTTCATCCAGGGCTATTTTACCCTGGTCAACCAGCTTCATGGCTCCCCATGCCGTAACTGTCTTGGATAGGGAACCAACCTGGAACATTGTATAAGCGGTAACCGGTTTTTGGGTGGAAACCTCTGCATAGCCATATGACATTGTAGATATCCTGCCTTCATCTATCACTGTTATTTCCACGCCCGGCACACCATATTTCTTCATCAGTCCGGGTAATTGACTGTCCAATATGCTTTGTAATTCCGGTTCCCGGTCATCATACCCATTTGCTCCATGCACATCAACCGGTCCGAGCTGTACAGCGGCGCTGAGCAATATAAGCGCTGCCGCTAAAAGAATACACCTTCTGATTGACATACTGTATTCCTCCTAATTATTTAATTTGCCGACAAACTCTCTGAAGTATTTATTTCTGCTCTGAGTCATGCAAATAGTAAATACCGTCATACCTGCCACGACCGGTATATATATCCAATCCGCCTTTTGAAGAGCAATTCCGAATATCCACATTCCTATTGGCGTAGATATATTAAGCGCGGTATATAGGACGCCGAATACCCTTCCCCTGAGCGCCTCGGGTATTTTCAACTGATAGTGGGAAATCAAAGGCACATTTTGTATCGTATTGAGCATGCCATATGAAAAAATCAAGAAAATATATATCACCGTGATTGTCCACATGGATGCTTCCGAGAAAAGCGGCAGCCGCGGGAATATCCATAATATGATGAGCAGTGCCTGAGCCTCAAGAAGCACAAAAAATCTTTTCAGTATCGGTTCTACAGTTTTGCGGGTTATTACAAATACCGCACCTATGATACTGCCCATAGCCCATGAGGATTGTATCAATGATAATTGAATTCCCGATATCTTTATTACGTTATAGGTTATATACTGCAATACCAATAGTACCATAGGGTTCAGCAGAGCATTGAGGATAACTGCCATAGTCAACAGGAACTTCAGTATTTTTTCTGTATCCAAATATGCAAAAACCTCTTTGACATTCTGTATATAGCTGCCTGATTGAACCGTCTCCGACATTTCCCTCTGCTTGTTATAAACCAGGAAAACCTCAGAAATCCCTGATAGGATGTAGGAAACTGCATTAATTATGAGGATCATTTCCATGCCGATTTGTTTGTACAGCATCGCTCCCAGGATCGGGCCGGTAATATTTATTACGGCACCCAGGCCCTGGAATGCGGAGTTTACCTTCGGAACCTTTTCCTTGCCGACAAAATTCGGAATGGAGGCATTGATCGCCAGATTGAAGAATGCCTGGATGGTGTTCAGTATTACTACATAAATTATAAAAATAAATATCGTTGTGGAATACAGCTTGAAAAATATGCTGAAGACAAACACACTCAACCCTGACAAGATATCGCTTATTACAATGATCCTTTTTTTATCATAGCGGTCCACATAGACCCCTGCAAGGATATTGACCAATACTCCGGGTAATATTCCAAAGCTTATAACCATTGTAAATGCAGCTGCCGACTTTGTTATATCCAGTATATAGAGGCTCAGTGCAAAGTTGAAGGAAACTGTACCAAGGTTGGAGACCAACCGCCCCAGCATTAGAATTATAAAATTCTGATAGAAATTATTTTGAGCAGCAGGCTTGAGCTCTGCTTTTAAACCTTCCATTCCGATGCCGCCTTTCCATTTATAAATTTAACCATCTTTAGCTGAAATGACACTATCCGATGATCCGGGCAATTATCCGTGAAAGCTCCTCCGCGTGGCTTTTAATGAAATAGTGCCCCGCTCCTTTTATGGTTATTGCCTGTACCTGATCGCTGTATTTTTTCCACCCCTTATATCTGAATAAATAATCCTTTGTCAGCAGGTCGTTGCTTCCCAGGATACAATATATCGGAGGCTTCAATTTGTACTGCTCCTTTAGCCCGGGGTAGATGTTCAGGAAATAATCCCGCATTTGAAGCACATCATGCCGGAAGCTGTTCATGACAAAGGACAGCTCACCGGCTTCCATCGGATAATCGAAGCCTCCAAGCCTTTGCAGGAATGCGTGGATGTCTTCATCACTTTTATTCTCATAAATATCCAGCTTATTGCTGCCCAGCAGCCGCTTTTTGACCGGCAATACGGCGCCCAGGCATATGCCCTTGATCTCGATGCCTTCCTTCAGCAAAAGCCTTGCAATTTCTAATGTCAATGCCGCTCCTACACAGTGTCCGTATAATATCATGGGTTTTTTTACAGTATTTTTGATTTCTTCTGAACACAGTCTTGCAACATTTGCTACAGTATCCAATTCATCCCTCACGGCAGCCGTTTCATGACCGGGTATTATTACCGAGTAAAGAGGAACTCCCGGTTTGCTGCTTGCCATTGCATCTGCCAGAGGCTTGTACACAACAGAGCTGCCCCCTCCATACGGAATACATACCAGGGCAGGCATTTGTTCCTGTTCTGCTTCCACCGTTGTCAGCCTGTTAAGCAGCAGCCTCCCCTCTCCGCCTTTCTTTGACAGCTTATCGGAAAGCTGTTCGATTGTCGGATATCGGAATATATCTGCCAGGGTCAATCTGCCGTTCAGTCCCGAAACTATCCTCAATGCTTTGAAGGAATCTCCGCCTATTGAAAAAAAGTCGTCTTTTATGCCGATCCTGTCATTTTCAAGTACCCTTCGCCATACCGTGAGCAGCTCTTCCTGGCAGCTATCTTTCGGCCCTTCATAGGGCACCCCTGTTGCAAGCTTGCATTCAGGCTCCGGCAATGCATTGCGATTCACCTTCCCATTGGCTGATAAGGGCAGCTCTTCCATCACCTCATACCATGCCGGTATCATATATTCCGGCAAGGATTTTTTCAGGTACTCCTTCAAAGTTTTAACGGTAACAGATCCGTTTATCACTATATAAGCACATAAATACTTGTTTCCCTCTTTATCCTCCCTGTCGACGACAACCGCCTCTTTAACAGCTTCATGCTTTTGCAATATGTGTTCGATTTCACCCAATTCTATCCTGATGCCCCTTATTTTTACCTGATAATCGATCCTTCCCAGGTAGGCAATGTTTCCGTCCGGTATCCATCTGGCAGAATCGCCGGTACGGTACATACGGGTATCCGGTGTAAAGGGATTTGGAACAAATTTTTCAGCCGTCAGCTCTTCTCTGTTCAGGTAGCCTCTGGCCAGGCCGTCCCCGGCAATGCATAGCTCCCCCGGAATACCTATGGGCTGCAGATTGTCATGCTTGTCGACAACATAAAGCTGTATGTTGTCTATAGGCCTTCCGATAGGTATACTGTTGATTCCGCTTTGAGGCAGGCAGTCATACCATGATACATCGACAGCAGCTTCTGTAGGTCCGTATAAGTTGGTCAATATCGTACCATTGGCAGCATGAAGCAGACGGTTGAATTTCTCCACATGTTTGACCCCCAGGGCTTCACCGCTTGCAAATACCCGTTTCAGGGATTTCAGCCTGCCCTGGCATTGCTTCGCCTCCACATATTCGAGAAAGATAATCAGCATCGAGGGAACAAAATGCATCACAGTAATACCGTTAGTACAAATTGCATTGGTGATCGTTTCCGGGTCCTTCTCACCGTCAGGCTCCAGAAAGCATACCGACGAGCCTGTAACAGACCACCATAAAAGCTCCCATACCGATACATCAAAGGTGTAAGGCGTTTTTTGCAGTATCCTGTCTTTGTCGCCTATGGGGTACTGCTTTTGCATCCAGTTGATGCGGTTTATAATGGAATAATGCTCTATCATGACCCCTTTAGGCTTCCCTGTGGAACCGGAGGTGTAAATTACATAGGCAAGGTTCTGAGGTGTTAAGCTGCACTCAGGATTTTCCGTACATTTTTCGTAGCAAGCTTCTCCGTCCAGCACAAGGATCCTTCCGGTATAATCGAGGCATTGCCTGAACCGCTCCTGTGTAAGCATCACCCTTGCACCGCTGTCCTCCAGCATGAAAGCGGCACGGGCGTTGGGATAATTGGGGTCAATGGGCATATATGCGCCTCCCGCCTTCAATATTCCCAAAATGGCAACTGCCATCTCCAGGGAACGCTCCAAATAAAGCGCTACAATAGAATCCGGCTTGACCCCCTCCTTCTTCAGCCTCCAGGCAAGAGCATTGGCTTTACGGTTCAATTCCCTATAAGTCATTGAACGATCCCGGTATACAGCCGCAACCTTCTGCGGATGCCTTTCCGCCAGCTCCTCAAACACCCTGTGGAAATATCTGTCCTTGATATATTCCGATTTTGAAGGATTAAACACATGTTTTATCTGTGATTGTTCATCTTCTGTAAGCATAGCAAGCCTTGACAACTCAGCCTCGCTGTCGCTGATTACCGAACTCAGCAGACATGAATAATGTCCGGCCATCCTTTCAACCGAGCTTTGGGCAAAAAGCTTGCTGTCATACTCGAAAATCAGCTCCAGGCCTTCATCCCGCTCAAAAGCGGTCAGGTGAATGTCAAATTTCGATGCGTTATGCTTCATAACCACCGGTTCAAAATTGAGCCCCTCCAACTCCATGTCAGGAGGCTGGATATTCTGCATTACAAACATTGTGTCAAAAATAGGGTTTCTGCTCATATCTCTCCGGGGCTGAACCTTGTCGATCAATTTTTCAAATTGGTATAATTGATAGGCCTGTCCATCAGTTACTATCTGTTTGACTTCCTTCAGATATTGTATAAAGGTCTTTTCTCCCTTTGGAAAGCTTCTTAATGCAAGAGTGTTGACAAACACGCCGATGATGCTCTGCAAATCAGCATGAGGCCTTCCATGGACCGGTGAACCTACCACTATATCCTCCTGCCCGGTATATCTGTACAGCAAGGTTTTATAGGCAGTTAACAGTAATGTATACAGGGTCGTATTGTTTTTCGTGCATATATCCTTTAAACGATTCAACACAGCTTTATCAAGCCTGCTGGCCAACCTGCCCCCCTCATAGCTTTTTACCGCCGGTCTGGGAAAATCACAAGGCAGGTTCAGAACAGGTACGGCTCCGGTATTAAAAATATTCAGCCAGTACTGTTCCTGCTCCTCCATCCCCTTTGCTCCCGAAGCCCCGTGTTGCCATTCGGAGTAATCCTTATATTGCAGTTTTAAGTCAGGCAGCGCGGTTCCCCGGTAGCAATCCAGCATTTCTTTAACCAGTATGGTCATGGAAGCGCCATCAGAAATAATGTGATGAATATCCAGCAGCAATAAATATTTACTATCATCAAGTTCAACCAATGCCGCCCTTATTAAAGGGGTATGTCCCAGCTCAAAGGGCTGCACGAATTCTGCAAGAATTTCCTCCGGTGTTTTTACGCCCTTCATTTGCTGCAGCTCAAAGGAAGCTTCGGAAGCAATGGTTTGCAGTATTTCCCCTTCTGAAAAGTTAAAAGAAGTCCTCAGGGAATCATGGCGTTCTATCAATGAAGCAAACGCTCTCTCAAGCTTTGCTATATCCGGCTTGCCGTTAATGAGCAATGCAGTCGGCATGTTATAGGCTATGCTGTCCGGATCAAGCTGCTGCAGCGCATAAATCCTTTTTTGCGCTGATGAAGCCTTGTAATCTTTTTTCACAGCCGAAGGCTTCAAATCTGAAAAAAGTTCATCCCTCTTATCAATTGCCTTGGTATCTATCGCAGCCGCAAAGCTCTCAATAGTCGGATACATAAGCAGCTCCTTGACCGAAGCATGCAGGATACCCTCTTTATTCAGCCGGTTGACAATCTGCAGTGCAATGATAGAGTCTCCTCCCAGCTCATAGTAATTGTCATCAATATTCAGCTCGCTGTATCCAAGGGAATCCATCCATATACGCGCAATATAACCTTCAGTCTCTGAATAGCTGTCATCCGCCCTTCCCTTAAGTGCAACAGTGTTTTTACCGGAGCCCTCTTCCCCTGACCGAATTTTGAGCCTGGATACTTCCGTCTCCAGGTCATCCGGGAGCTTAACAGCCTCGCTTATCCTTTCAAGCAGCTTCATAAGGTCCTGCTCCTGGGAATCCTTTTTTCTGCCTGCGGGAATTTCCAGCCAGCACCGCTCCCGGTCGAAGGGATAGCCGGGCAGGTTCAACCGCTTAAGCTCTTTATCCTTATAAAAGCTCTCCCAATCAATATCCTCGCCATTGACATATCTGTCCGCGATTATTTCTTCTTCCCGGCCTGCACCAATGCTGCTTTGCTTATCCGGGAAGCAACCCGAAGCCAGCTCCTCCAGCTTCCCTATCAATTGCTCCAGTCCGTCAAACACAATAGCCCGGCGGAATTTGTAATGCCCTCTTCCGGTGTTGGCAGTATAGCACAGTGACGATAAGCTGATATTTGGCTCCCGCTTCAGAAATACCAGGTATTGTTCAATAATATTCCTTAAAGCTGATTCACTCTTTGCAGATAATCCAAGAATATGGGGAGTCTTTTCCGGCTTCTGTACGTCCCGTTCTCTTTCAGGCGCTTCTTCCAGCACCATATGGCAGTTGGTGCCGCTGAACCCGAAGGAGCTTACCCCGCATCGCCTGGGTGTGCCCGTATTCTCCCATACCCTGAGCCGGTCGTTTACATATACGGGAGACTCTTCAAAAGCAATCTTTCTGTTGGGATAGCTGAAATGGATTGTAGGAAAAAGCATTTTATATTTTAGCGACAATACTGCTTTTATCAAGCCAAAAATACCGGCAGCATTACCCAAATGCCCTATATTGGTTTTTACCGAGCCTATTGCGCAGAACTGCCTGCGGAGAGTGTACCTGTTAAAGGCCCGGGTCAGTCCTTCTATTTCAATGGGATCACCAAGCTTGGTACCTGTTCCGTGTGCTTCAATATAGGTAATTGTTTCAGGAGCTGTCCCTGCATTCTCCCAGGCTTTCGCAATTACCTCCTCCTGGGCGGCAGCATTGGGCGCCGTGAGACCGACGGATGCACCGTCATGATTGACGGCGCTCCCTTTTATTACCGCATAAATGGGATCGCCGTCCTTCTCCGCCTTATATAACGGCTTGAGCACTATAACCGCAGCTCCTTCGCCCATACCTGTGCCGTCAGAGCTGTCGTCAAAGGTTTTTGCCCTGCAGTCCGACGCTTCTATCCCAAGCTGTACCTCGTTGTCCACCGGTAAAAAGTGCAGCTTTACAGCCCCGGCCAGGGCCATATCACATTCTCTGTTCCTTATGCTCTGGCAGGCAGCGTGAACTGCTACCAGCGAGGCTGAACATGCCGTATCTATCAACATGCTCGGGCCCTTCAGGTCCATAAGGTAAGATATGCGGCTGGCAATGATCGGCGGTAAATTGCCTGCTATTGACATGGAAAGGGCTTCCGGTTCAACATCTGTAATATACTGTCTGTAGGCAGAGCCGCTATGGCTGCTGAAACCGAGGAATACTCCGGTACGGCTTCCTGCCAGCCTTTTTCCACCGTAGCCTGCGTCTTCGATCGCCTTCCACGCCGTCTCCAAAAATATCCTTTGGTTGGGGTCCATAAGGCTGGCTTCCTTGGGAGTCAGCTTAAAAAAGCGATAGTCGAACCTGTCGATCTCATCCAGGTAAGCCCCTTCGGAATACTTTGTATTCTCATCCTTCCTTTTAGCATATTCCAGGTATGAATCCGCTTCCTTCCGCCTTGCTTCCGGGAATGCTTTTATAAAATCATATCCCCTGCACAGCTTGTCGTAATATTGGTAAATATCATCTGCGCCCTGTAATTTCAGTGCAACACCTATAATTGCAATATCCTTCAGCGAGTTTTCTTTTATTTCTATGTTGCCGTCATCATTATCTTCATATAGATCCATAAGACTTTGTTCCAAATTGCAGCACCCCTTTCTTGCACAGCCTTTTTAATCCTGTTTTTACTTTATCTTGCCTATTGTGCTTTATTCTTAATGGAAAGCCTTATGAGCTTAACGATATTTGTCAATATATCCTTCATTTTGTCTTTCCTCAGTTTATTTTCATTGAACTCCAGAGTACAGCAGCACTGCTCGTAACCGGTACTGACTTCAAAAAGAATATCATAGAAATGGGTCTTTGCAGCAGCTTCCGGCAAAAGCTTCTTGTCATAGAACAGGGGCAGGATATGATTATTGCCTTTATTTATAATAAGGCTTTCTATTTCACTGATGTGATAGCTGTTTAATGCTTGCAGCTCCTGAAGCTTATACCTGAACCGCTCAAATAATTGCGACATATTGCCGACTCCGGACAATTCCACATTTATTGGGACGATCCGGTTTGCTTCCCGGAGAAGCGTCTGTATGGAAATACCCACCCTTTCACTGCCTTGTGACAGCACATAAGAAAAAATGGCCAAAAGCGCGGTGTTAACGTCTACCCCTTCATCAGCACAAAGCTGTCTGAATTCATTATATACACGCCCCTCCAGTTTAAAATCAAAGGTGCCGTGCAGCTCATTTGTTCCATTGAAGCTGAAATATTCGGCCGGAAGCTCCACTGTTTCCACCTCCGGTTTTTCACAGCCTTCATTTTTCCTTGACAGTATATAATTTGCCAGCTTTTCTACCGTTGTATAGGAAAAAAGGTCCGCTACCGTTACCTCTCCGGGGAATATCTCATCCAGCTTGGTTTGAAAAAGTATCAGCATCATGGAGTTGCCTCCTGCGTCAAAGAAGCTTTCCCTTACATTTACCCTTTCTATACCCAATATACCGCTCCAGATCTCCGCAATTTTTCTTTCTGTTTCATTCCGTGTTTCTGTATATTCCGCTTCCTGGTACTCCACTACAGGCATTTCAAGCAATGCCTTCCTGTCGGTCTTGCCGTTGGGGGTGCGTGGAAGCCCCTCAAGCTGAATGTAATGGGCCGGAACCATATATTCAGGCAACTCCTTCAAAAGGTAGTCCCTTAATAAAGCCTTGGTCAGCTTTTCACTTGCCGTATAATAGACAGCAAGCACCGTATCACCATTTTCGGTATTTTTTCCCACAACCACCGCTTCTTTAACAGGCTCATAGGACAAAAGTCGGTTCTCTATTTCACCCGCTTCCACCCTATAACCTCTTATCTTCATCTGAAAATCCTTGCGTCCCACATATTCAATGCTGCCGTCCAGAAGAAGCCTGCCCATATCACCGGTCCAATACAGCCTTTCAAATTCCTCATCATCACTGAAGGCCTCAGCGGTTTTCCCTTCATCCTTCCAGTAGCCCAGGGCCACGTGGCGGCATGCAACCACTATCTCCCCGGTTTTTAAGGGCTCAACCTCCACACCTTCTTCATCCACAAGCAAAATCGACGTACCCTCAATCGCTTCGCCTAAGGTGATCCTTTCAACAGAAGCATAGGGCCGTACAAGCTGAAAGGAATTGAAAGAGGCTTCGGATTGACCGTACAGGTTCATGAAAAAAGTCCCCGGAAAATGTTTTTCTTTCAGCAATACATCATTAAGCAGGACATTTTCTCCGCCCAGAACGATATACCGAAGGTCCGGGAATTCCCTTCCCCCGTTTAATGCATTGGCAAATGCCCTGTAAAGCGTAGGTATGGAATGCCATACGGTTATCTCTTCTTCTACCAGCCATTCCGCCAGCTTTTCCGGGCTGAGCTGCTCCCTTGGAGCAACGGGGTACAGACAGGCGCCCTTCAGCAAGCCTGAAAAAATATCCACAACTGCGGCATCATGGCCGAAGGATGAGAATAACGTCATTCTGTCCTCAGGAGTTAAGGCGATGCATTTTCCATAGCTGGCGGTATAATAATACACGTTTTCCCTGCTCTGTATTATACCCTTCGGCACACCGGTAGAGCCTGAGGTATACAATATATATGCCTTTTCCGCCTCTGCCGAAGCAATAGCAGGATTTGCAGCCTCCGGGCCATAATCCTGCAAGTCGATATTTATTATGGGTATATCCCTGTCCAAGGTTCTCGATAAGCTTTCCGCAAGCTCTCTGTTGGCATTATTCGTTACAAGGATTTCCGCGCCGCTGTTTTCCAGCATATAAGCCAAGCGGTTCTCAGGATAGTCGGGGGAAACCGGCACATATATCATATTGGCTTTTAAAGTCCCCAATATACCGGCAAGCATGCCTTCTCCCTGTTCAAAGACCAGTGCCGCGACAGCCTGCGCCTCTGATTTGTCGGGCTTCCGGCTGATGGAAAAAAGTAAATAAGCTATATGATTGGCCATATTGTTAAGCTCTCTGTAGCTCAGCTTATTGT